>NZ_CAXSHM010000085.1:0-2246 GCF_964237335.1 uncultured Sphingomonas sp. | reverse complement strand
AGGTCGAATAGGGCTGCAATCTCGGGCCGCGTCCAGTCGGTGCGCGGCAGGGGCAGCGTCATCGGCAGCGTCACTGCGCGAACGCCCGAAGCTGGCGCGTGCGCTCGACGGTCAGCCGCGTCTTGCACTGCGTATCCACGACGGCCGGCGCCTGGCCGCGGTACGCAAACGCTTCCGCCAGGCATTCGGAGTCACGGAACGGGAGCCATGCGCGCTGCGCCTGGAGCAATGAATTGGCGAAGCTGGGAGGCACCGGCACCCCGGGCGGCGCCGGCGCGTCCCGCGTCCGCATCCGCGCCATCGCGGCCCGGTACTGGACGGTCATCGCGGCGTCGGCGGCGGCGTAGTCGGTGCCGGCCTGGGCCTCGGCGTCCGCCTGCGCCGGACCGACCGGCGCGGCCGCCGCGAGCAACAGGGCAATCATCAGCATGGCACTTCCCTCTATTCCGCGGCTTCTTCTTGTGGCGGCATGTTGTGGCCGAGCAGGCGCAGCACCTCCTCCGCGGCCTGGATCAGGTTGGTGCCGGGGCCGAAGATCGCCTGCACGCCCGCGTCGCGCAGCGTCTGGTAATCCTGCGCCGGGATCACGCCGCCCGCGATCACCTTGATGTCCGTCCGCCCCGCCTCGCGCAGGTGGCCGATCAGTTCGGGGATCAGCGTCTTGTGCCCCGCCGCCAGGCTGGACGCGCCGACGATGTCCACGTCCTTCTCCATCGCCAGCGTTGCGGCTTCGGACGGGGTCTGGAACAGCGGTCCGGGGACGATCTCGAAGCCTAGATCGCCGAACATGCTGCTCACCAGATTGGCGCCGCGGTCGTGGCCGTCCTGGCCCATCTTGGCCACCAGCATCCGCGGGCGGCGGCCGAGCCGACGCTCGGTGGAGGCGACGCCATCCTCCAACCGCGCCCAAGCCGCATCGCCGTCGTACGCGCCGCCGTAGATGCCGCTGACCGGCGTCGGGTTGGTGCCGTATCGGCCAAACACGTCCTCCATTGCGGAGGATATCTCGCCAAGCGTCGCGCGCGCGCGGGCCGCGACGACCGCTAACGCGAGGAGGTTGCCGGTGCCCCGCGCCCCCTCCCGCAGCGCATCCAGCGCCGCTTGGGCCGCGTCTTGGTCTCGCGACGCCTTCACCCGTGCGATCCGCGCGACCTGCGCCTCGCGCACCGCGACGTTGTCGATGTCGAGCGTCTCGATCGGGTCCTCGCCCTCCTTGCGGTACTTGTTGACGCCGACGATCACGTCCTCGCCCCGGTCGACGCGGGCGGCGCGGCCGGCGGCGGCTTCCTCGATCATCGCCTTGGGCCAGCCGGCGGCGACCGCCTTGGCCATCCCGCCTTCCGACTGGATCCGCTCGATCAGCGCCCAGGCGCCGTCGACCAGGCTCTGCGTCAGGCTCTCGACATAATAGCTGCCACCCAGCGGATCGACGACCTTGGTCATCCCGGTCTCTTCCTGGATCACAATCTGCGTGTTGCGGGCTATGCGCGCCGAGAAGTCGGTGGGCAGCGCGATCGCCTCGTCGAGCGCGTTCGTGTGAAGGCTCTGCGTACCGCCCAGCATCGCCGCCATCGCCTCGATCGTCGTGCGCACGACGTTGTTGTACGGGTCCTGCTCGGTCAGCGAGACGCCGGAGGTCTGGCAATGCGTGCGCAGCATCTTGGAGCGCTCGTCCCGCGCGCCCAGCTGCGTCATCGCGCGATGCCACAGCACGCGCGCGGCGCGCAGCTTGGCGATTTCCATGAAGAAGTTCATGCCGATCGCGAAGAAGAAGCTAAGCCGCCCGGCGAACTTGTCGATGTCGAGCCCGCTCGCGACGCCGTACTTCACATATTCCATGCCGTCGGCGATCGTGAAGGCGAGCTCGTGGAGCTGCGTCGCCCCGGCCTCCTGCATGTGATAGCCGCTGATCGAGATGCTGTTGAACTTAGGCATCTCGCGCGATGTATAGCCGAAGATGTCCGAGATGATCCGCATGCTCGGCTCGGGCGGGTAGATGTAGGTGTTGCGGACCATGAACTCCTTGAGGATGTCGTTCTGGATGGTCCCGTCGAGTAGGCTGCGTGGCACGCCCTGTTCCTCGCCCGCGACGATGAAGAAGGCGAGGATCGGGATTACCGCGCCGTTCATCGTCATCGACACGCTCATCTGATCGAGCGGGATGCCGTCGAACAGGATCTTCATGTCCTCCACGCTGTCGATTGCGACGCCTGCCTTGCCGACGTCGCCGGTCACGCGCGGATGGT
>NZ_CAXSHM010000084.1:0-2710 GCF_964237335.1 uncultured Sphingomonas sp. | reverse complement strand
TCTCGGTGGAAATCTATGCCTTCTCCGGGTCAGCTCTCAGTGGAAATCAACACCCTGGCGTCTCGGGCATGATCTCGATGATGCAGAAGGCGCGCAACACGCACTCGGCGATCTTCGTCGAGGTCCGGGTCGACGAGGAGCTGGACCAGGTCCGCGTAACGCGCGTCGGCAATGCCGTCGCGGCGGGCCGGATCATCAACCCCAAGACCGCGCGCAGCCAGATCCTGGGCGGGGTGGTGATGGGGATCGGCATGGCGCTGCACGAAGAGACCTTCGCCGACGCGAAGCTCGGCCGCTGGATGAACCACAACTACGCCGAATACCATGTACCCGCGCATGCCGACGTCGAGGACATCGACGTGATCTTCGTCGACGAGCCCGATTCGGAAGTGACGCCGCTGGGCGTCAAGGGCCTGGGCGAGATCGGCATCGTCGGCACCGCCGCGGCGATCGCCAACGCGATCTACCACGCGACGGGAAAGCGCGTGCGCTCGCTGCCGATCACGATCGACAAGCTGCTCGAGACGGAGATCGACGCCTAGCGACTGGGCGGTCGCACCGCTCCCGGAGAACAGGGGATTATCGAAATGTCGGACACGCTTCTTCAAGACGGCTGGCGCGAGGGTACGCGTGAGATCAACGGCTTGAACCTGCACATCGTCGAGGCTGGCGATCCGGGCGACCCGCTGCTGATCCTGCTCCACGGGTTTCCGGAGTTCTGGTGGGCGTGGCGTCACCAGATCACGCCGCTCGCCGAGGCCGGCTATCACGTCGTCGTCCCCGACATGCGCGGCTACAATACCAGCGACGCGCCGCAGGAGGTCGCCGCCTACGAGCTCGACACGCTGGCGGCGGATGTGATCGGCATCGCGGACGCGTTCGGAGCCGAGCGCTTCCATCTCGTCTCCCACGACTGGGGCGCGGTCATAAGCTGGTGGGTCGCGGCGAAATATCCCGAGCGTCTCAACCGGGTCGTGCTGATGGACGGTCCGCATCCCGACGTCTGGGGCAAGCAGGCGCTCAAGCACCCGACGCAGGCGCTCAAGAGCACCTACGTCGCCTTCTTCCAGCTGCCCTGGGTGCCCGAAGCGACGCTCGGTAGCTTCGACTTCGCCGGCCTCAAGGGGATGATCCAGGGCAGTGCGCACAAGGACACGTTCGAGCCCGGTGCGCTCGACCGCTATGCCGAGGCGTGGGCCCACCCCGGATCGCTGACTGCGATGCTCAACTACTATCGAGCGCTACGCCAGCGTCCGCATGACAAAGAGCCCGCGCGGCTCGCGCCGCCGACGCTGATCCTGTGGGCCGACGACGACCTGTTCCTCGAACGCAGCGTTGCCGAGGCAGGCCTCGCGCTGTGCGACGACGGCAAGCTGGAGTTCGTCGAGGGCGCGAGCCACTGGCTGCACATCGAAATGCCCGACAGCATCAACGCCCGTGTGATCAAATGGCTGGGCCAAGGTCGATGAGCGAGCCGCGCTCCGTGACGCAGGCGATCGCGGACTTCGCACTGCGTGTGGGGTCCGACGACCTCGACGGCTATGCGGCTGACCGCCTGAAGCGCAGCCTGCTTGACGCGATCGGCTGCGCGCTCGGCGCGCTTGGCGCGCCTCCTGTCGGCGCGGTCCGCGCCCTGGTCGAGGAGTTCGGCGGCACTGGCCGCGCCACGATGATCGGGGGTGGCACGACCGCACCCGACCGCGCGTGCCTCGTGAACGGCTGCCTGGTCCGCTACGTCGACTTCATGGATAACATCGCCAGCAAGGGCGAGGTCTGCCATCCCAGCGACAACGTCGCTGCCCTGCTGGCCGCCGGCGAACACGCCGACGCGAGCGGGCGCGACCTCCTGCTGGCGATGGCGATCAGCTACCAGGTGCAGAGCCGGCTGATGGAGACGCTGCCGACGATGCGCGGCGGCCTCAACTACACGACGCCGCTGGCCTATTCGGTGGCCGCGGGCGCGGCGCGGCTGCTCGGGCTCGACGCGGACCGCACGGCGCATGCGCTGGCGCTCGCGGGCGTCTCGTCGGTGTCGCTGGCGGTGATTCAGGCCGAGCCGGTGTCGAACTGGAAAGGCCTCGCCTCGGGCGAAACCGCCAGCCGTGCGCTGCTGAACACCTTCATCGCCGGCAGGGGCGTGACGGGAACGCTTGGCGTGTTCGACGGACCGTTCGGCCTCGACCATCTCGTGCGAAACCATTCGGACGTTGATTGG
This sequence comes from uncultured Sphingomonas sp., assembly GCF_964237335.1. Taxonomy (NCBI): domain Bacteria; kingdom Pseudomonadati; phylum Pseudomonadota; class Alphaproteobacteria; order Sphingomonadales; family Sphingomonadaceae; genus Sphingomonas; species uncultured Sphingomonas sp. The sequence continues at coordinate 495 of NZ_CAXSHM010000084.1, read as the reverse complement.
TCCAAGGAGCCGCTCGACGCCGCCGGCCGAGTCTCGATCAAGCGCTATAACGCCGAGTTCCAGTCGCAGACCAGCGTCGAGGCCGCGATCGAAGTCGGTCGCCAGATACTTGATCCGGGCGTGATCACCTCCGTGACGCTCGACGTCGCCAAAGGCGCGTATGACGTGCTCGGCGGCGGCAGCTATGGTCCTAAGGACGATTGCCACATCAAGGAACAGGCCGACCACAACCTGAAGTACCTGGTGGCCGCGGCGCTGATCGACCGGCAGATGCTCCCCGAACAGTTCGCGCCCGAGCGGATCGAGCGTGCCGACGTGCAGACGCTGCTCGGCAAGGTGACGATCCGCTCGAGCTTCCTCTATACGCGACGCGTGCCGGCCGAGATGCCGTGCAAGCTCGTCGTGGAGGTAGCAGGTGGTGAAACATTGTAATTACTCACCCCCCCCCCCGGTTGTGGGCGGGACGTCAGACGGCGAGGGTAGCGGCGATCGTGC
>NZ_CAXSHM010000083.1:247-2781 GCF_964237335.1 uncultured Sphingomonas sp. | reverse complement strand
AGGGTGGACATGGTGGGGACCCTCCTCGGTCGTGCGGGCGAGTGGTGCGGGCGAACGCCGCACGTCCGGCACGCGGGGGCGGCCGCTGGCGGCGCGCGCGGGGATGCCCGGCGGCGGGCGGCGGTTGAGTCTGATCGACACGCTGCGCGCCGCGGCACCCTGGCAACGACTGCGCGGCGCCGAGGCGCGCGTTGCGATCCGGCGCGACGATCTGCGCGTCCGTCGTTTCGAGACGCGCGCTGAGCTCGACTTTGTACGATTAAGTGGCGAAGCACAGTGCGTTCGCCATGCGGACGAGGCGAGACGAAGGAATTATCTGCGGTTCCCGGTGCGGCGGGGAGTGTGATTTAATGTCGCCGACCCAGAACTGAAGCCGGACGGCTCCGATGGCGTCGCTGAATGTCAGGCTGGTTTTCCGATACCACGCAGCTGCATAAGGCGTGCTTGTGCTGGTGAGAAGATCACAAGCCCATAGCGAGATGAGGCTGTAGAATCCGAGAAGTGCGGGCGTGGTACGAGCGATGGCTTTGTCGGTCCATTGGCGCTGTGTCTCGACGCCCAAGTGAGCGCGGGTTTCGGCGAACGTGACCTCGATTTGCCATCGGCGGACGTATAGGGCGATGATGTCGGCGGGCTCGATGGTGATGTCGGTACTGAAGAAGGCTTGCGGATCGCGCTTTTCGTCGGGATCGCGAACCAGCACCCATCGAACCGGCAACACCGGAGTGCCGGGTCTGTACCACAAAGCGGTCCCGGATGTGATCTCTAGCGCCTTGCCGCCGGCATGGCCGTACCAGGCGGATACGAAGATCCTCGTCCAGCGTGTGGCGGGGTTGGACAGCAACGTTTTGAGCTTGGGTAACGCGGGGCCTTTCTGCGCCGGCCGCCCGAGCGAAGAGGCGGTTCTTTTTGGAGGCGGTGCGAACAGGTTCGCATCCAGTCGCAGACGGCTGATGAGTGTCGCCCGTCGTACGATGGCATGGGCCAGTTCATGGACTGCGAAGCTGCTGTCGCCGATGAAGATGATCTGACGACCGGGCAGCCATCGTGACAGTTGCAGTGCACCTTGCCGCGCCCAGTCCGTCAGCAATTTGTGACGACAGCCGCGCCTTCGGTTGGATCGCTCCGAAGGGGCGAGCAGCGTCAGGACCGGCAACGCCTTGATCAGGCTGGTCCATGATACCGGAGTGAGCACCATGAAGCTCAACCAGCGCAGCCCGCTGGCTTTGACGAAATGGCCGTGACTGGAGCGCACCGGGTCCCGGTATATTCCCCGCGCGCTGATGCGGCGTCCCCATCGGCGTTCAATGGTGTCGTCCATGCCAATGACGACAGGGCCATCGGGGACAAGCCGTTCGACGACGATACCGAGCAGTCGCCTCGCCGCGGCACGGGAACTCCAGCGGGCGCGATTGAGGATTTGATGATAGCTTGCAAAGTTGGCGGCCTCGGCCCGGCCGGTCACGCGCAGGCAGGAGGTAACGGTCCGCTTCCCCGTTGCCAGCACGGCGCCCATCACCAGAACGAGCACATGCTCCCAGCTGGGAGCCGTGAAGCAGGGGCGCCACGGCTGCAGCCACCGGCGCAGTATCAAGGGAACAGGATCGCCGATTACGGCCTTGTCCGGGTCGAGCATCCCATGCTTCGAATCCCGAGCTTCACAAGTTGCAACGCTATGGATGTTGCCATGCGGCGAGCTGAATCGGATATGCTGTGACCCGAAGGCAGCCAGAGTTACGCGATGAAAGACGACGAAATTGTTCTGCGGATCGAAGCGTTCGACGAAGCCAATGGCGGCGGCGTCGGCTGGTATAAGGACAAAGGCGCCTACCACCTTTACCTGCTGACAACCGAGGCGCCGATCGCTCGCCTCAAGCCCGTCGGCATCAATGACGAAGTCAGGCTCGGCTACTGGTCACATCGCTGGAAATGGGAAGATATCGACGACATGGGCGGATGCGTCCTACCCCTCGATCAAGCCCTCGACCAAATCGCAAACAACAGCGTTTTCTGGACCTGGACCTGACGAAAAACGTACAAAGTCGAGCTAAGTGGCCGAAGGCATGATTGAGCGAGTGGCGCGCAGGTTATGCCTGACTGAGTATCCCGACCAATCGCCAGCGTGGCATGACGACGCCTGGAAAGAATGGACCAATGCCGCACTCGACGTTGTCCGTACGATGCGCGAGCCAACGGCGGCGATGGTATCGGCCATCCACGAAGCGCTTCCCGAGGAGAACGCCTACGGCTGGAGGACTATGATTGATGCAGCGCTTTCGGAGCGCGAGGGCACGGCCTCTGATTTACCGGGCACAAATGAATGATGCCCAGGGACAAAGACGCCGTCGGGCCAGACGAGGCCCTATCGAAGGAAGCGCGCGCGATTGTACGCGCTCATGGCGTCGGAGCGGTTGAGTTCCCGAACGCTGGAGTGAGATTCCGCCGGCGACGTGAGGGTGTAGTCACGCTCGGTGTCGATCCGCCGGCGGATCGTTCAGATAATGGAGCTAGCCGTGACGGACGCGCGGCTAAGC
>NZ_CAXSHM010000083.1:0-237 GCF_964237335.1 uncultured Sphingomonas sp. | reverse complement strand
ACGCGGGGCAGCATCGCCAACTCTTGCTGCGATAGGCCTCGCAGCTCTTCCAGCGTGCTTATGCCTGCCCGCCGCAAGGCCAAGAGCAGATTATTGCTAAGATTGAGGGTCTCCACCCTTCACGATCCCTCAAGAGCTACGGGAGGTCCTTATCGCACAGCATGATCTACGGCGCACTCATTTAGCCGTCGAGTTCCTTACGGCGCTTGCTGATCATAGCCTTCCCATGTGCCTCAG
>NZ_CAXSHM010000082.1:0-2789 GCF_964237335.1 uncultured Sphingomonas sp. | reverse complement strand
TGTGGTAGATCTGCGCCGTCGGCTGGTTGTACCACGTGCTCCAGCTCTTGCCGCCGTCGACGCTCACCACCGTTCCCTGATCGCTGCTCAGCACCATGCGGTTGCCGTCGTTCGGATTGACCCACATCTGGTGGTAATCGTCTCCGCCCGGCGCTCCCTTGATGGGGAAGAAGGTCTTGCCCGCGTCGTCGCTCTCGAAGGTGCCCGTGTTGATGACGTAGAGCTTGTCCGGATTTTTGGGGTCGACCGTCACCGACTCGAAGTACCAGCCGCGCCCCCACAGCCGCTGCTCGTCGTTCACGCGGGTCCAGGTTGCGCCGGCATCGTCCGAGCGATAGACGCCGCCCAGCGGCTTGGCCGGCGGCTCGGACTTTGGCGCACCCTCGGGCGCGCGCAAGGGCCGCGCAACCGCCGCGCCGGTATCGTCCACCACCGCCCACAGCCGCTTGGGATTGCTGGGCGCGACCGCAATGCCGATCTTGCCGACGAAGTTGTCCTCCGGCAGCCCGCCGCCCAACTTCGTCCAGTGCGCGCCGCTGTCGGTCGACTTGTATAACCCGCCGCCCGGCATATTCGAGGGCGCATAGACCGACCACGGCGGACGCCGCGTCGCCCACAACGAAGCATAGACCGTCTCCGGCTGCTGGGGATCGAGCGCCAGGTCGACCGCGCCGACGTTCTCCGGGTCATCCTTGCTGGCGAGGACCTTGGTCCAGTGCGCGCCGCCGTCGGTCGAGCGATATACGCCGCGCTCCGCATTGCCGCGGTAGACATGGCCCAATGCCGCCACATACAGCTTGTTCGGGTCGCGCGGGTCGACCACGATGCGACCGATCTGCCGCGTCGCCTCAAGGCCGATCGGCTTCCAGGTCTTGCCTGCATCGGTCGACTTGAACATCCCGATGCCGTACGAGTGCTGGCTGCGGATGTCCGGCTCGCCCGTGCCGACGTAGACGATCTTCGGGTCCGAAGGCGGCACGGCGATGGCGCCGATCGAGCCGATCGGAATGCCTGCGTCGCTGGTGCCTGTATCACTGATCGGGAGCCAGGTCCGGCCGGCGTTCACCGTCTTCCACACGCCGCCGCCCACGGAGCCCATGTAGAAGGTGTCCGGCTCGGCCGCATTGCCGCTCACGCCATAGGTTCGGCCGCCGCGCATGGGTCCAACCTCACGCCAGTGCAGGCCGCCCAGCATGGCCCCTGAAGTGCTACCCGTCTGCCCATACATCGCCGGAGCCAATGAAGTAAATGCAGCTAAAACCAGAACACCGTTTCGCAAACCCATGCGTAACTCCTCTCGCTAAATCTTTCCAAACTCATCCTGCTGCGAAGCCGATTACTGCACGCGGCTATGCCGGTAGCCGGCCTCGGTCAGCGCCGTCAGCAACTCCGCCACCTGTTCCCGTCCGCGTGTCTCCATCGTAATATCGATCGCCGTATCGCCGAGGTTTACTCCATAATAGGCACGGTTATACAGCGTGTTGACGATGTTGACGCGATGCCGCGCGATCAGCCTTGTCAGCTCCGCCAGCGCGCCCGGCTTGTCCAGCAGATGGATGCGCAGCAGGATCATGCGCCCATCCTGCACCAGGCCGCGCTCGATGATCCGCGCCAGCAGGGTCACATCGATGTTGCCTCCGCACACCAGCACGCCTGTCTTGACGCCGCGCCGATTCGCGAGCGACGTCTTGCCCTGGAGCAGCGCGGCGAGGGCTGCCGCACCCGCACCCTCGGCCAGTGTCTTTTCCCGCTCGAGCAGCACCAGGATGGCCGATGCAATCTCGTCCTCATCGACCGTCACAATCTCGTCGACGTAGCGCTCGACCAGAGGATAGGTGAGCGCGCCCGCCCGCCGGACCGCGATGCCGTCCGCAATCGTGGTCGCCGCCTCGATCGCCACCGGCCCGCCCTGCACGATCGCCTCCACCATGCTCGGCAGCCGCGATGTCTGTACGCCGATGACCCGCACCTCCGGCGCTTTGTTGCGCGCGGCCATCTCCTTGATCGCGCAGGCCATGCCGCCAATCAGCCCTCCGCCACCGATGGGCACGATTACGGCCTCGAGGCCCGCGATCTGCTCCAGCATCTCGAGCCCGATCGTGCCCTGCCCGGCCATGACTGCCGCGTCGTTGAACGGATGTAGAAACACCATCCCCTCGCTCTCGCACAGCCGTGTTGCTTCCGCGTACGCCTCGTCGTAATTGGCCCCGTGCAGCACAACCTCTGCCCCAAACTCCCGCGTCGCCGTTACCTTCACCAGCGGCGTCGCGAGCGGCATCACGATGCGCGACCGCACCCCCAGCCGGGTCGCGTGGTACGCCACACCCTGCGCGTGATTGCCCGCGCTTGCTGCCACCACGCCGCGCTGCGCCTCGGCTTCGGTCAGCAGCGACAGCCGGTTCAGCGCGCCGCGCTCCTTGAAGCTTCCCGTCATCTGCAGGTTCTCAAGCTTCAGGAACACCTGCTGCCCCGTCAGCTTCGAAAGCATCTCCGACCGCGCACAGGGCGAATAGTACACGTGATCCCGCACCCGTTCTCGCGCGGCGAGCACATCCTCAAGCCCAATTGCCAATGCCTGGTCCATCTCTCCAGCTTAGTGGAACTGCGCTGGCGACAGGTCCGGGAAACTCACATCTGGCCTCCAGGATTTTTGACGGGCGAACCGCAACACAACCCACTCCGCGCGCACACCCTCCTAGCCCAACATGAAGCTCCGCCTCATGCTGCTCGCCGTCGCCTTCTTCACCCCTGCCGCCATCTTCGCCCAGTCCGCGTCCCAGTCCGCAACC
>NZ_CAXSHM010000081.1:0-2940 GCF_964237335.1 uncultured Sphingomonas sp. | reverse complement strand
ACGTGCAACACGCGCTCCCGCCGACCGACCCGCCACCACTCCCGCAGCAAGGCCAGGAGCCCGGTCGGGAGCATGGCGTTGCGATACCGGCCGCCCTTGCCGCGCTCGACCCGTAGCAGCATGCGCTCGCTATCGATGTCGCGCACCTTGAGCGCGGCGATCTCGGACGCGCGCAGCCCCGCGCCATAGGCGACCGACAACGCCGCCTGATGCTTCAGGCGCGTGGTTGCAGCCAGCAGCCGCGCTACCTCGTCCTGGCTCAGCACCACCGGCAGCTTGCGCACATGCCGCATACGGACCAGCTTGCGCGCCAGGTCCGGCCGGTCGAGCGTGTGCGTGAAGAAGAACCGCAACGCAGACACGATGCTGTTCATGGTCGGTACCGGCACGCCCAGGTCGCACTGCTCGACCTGGAAGCGCCTCACCTCTTCCGCCGTAGCCGTGTCGGGCGAGCGTCCCAGGAATGTCGCGAACCGCCCGACGTCACGGATGTAGTTACGCTGCGTCTCAGGGCCGAACCGGCGGATATCCATCTCGTCGATGAGACGCTGGCGTAGCGGGCTGACGGCAACAACCGGGATGAGAATGTTCATGGCAGAGCTCCTTCTCGTGGAACCCCGATGCTCGGCCCGCCCCCGGCAGCCCTCAACCGCCGCGCAACGCTCGCTTCCTTACCTCAACCCTGCCCCAAGTGCCCCTCCCGCGCAGCGGGTTCGTGCTTCCACCAGAAATTACATGCAAGAAGCCCTTCCGCTTCCACCAGAAATGGGCGATCGGGTTCGTCAGCGGCCTTGGTCAAGCAGGAAAACGCGCCCAGGTTCATCTGCTCAACGATACAGGCCCAGGAACAGGTCGCCCAGCGCGCGCCGCCTGAACAGCGTGATCCAACGCCGTCGCCGGTGCTCGGGTGCATCGTAGAGGATGTGGCAGCGCTGACAGAATGCGGCGAGATTGCGTGACGCGTTGTTGCCGGGATCATGATCGCGGTGGGCGCTCGCCAGGACCACGCGGGTCACCCGATGGGCGCCAAGCCGTACGCCTTCGATCAGCGCGGGCTGCGTGACACGCTCGCGTCCGGGACGCGGCAGGCCGCGGGCGCGCTTGCCCCGACCATCGCGCCAGTAGCCGCGGTCCTCGTCCCACCAACGGCCATCGTCCAGGCAGCGCACGTCGCGCCCGTGCGGGCGACCGCAGCCGTCGCATCGTCCTCCCGCGCGCGCGAACCGCACCATGCGCGACAGTTCGGGCCAGTCGATCGGGTAAAGCCAGCGGTGTTCGGGGCGGATCGGCATGACGATTCTATGAGTCAGCTGTGAATAGAACGAAAGCGGAAACTCCTGTCGTCGCCCACGTCATCGATCCCGGTGCCATGCCGCCGAACACCCGATGCCCGAGCACCTGACGATCACCTACAGTCACTGCTCGGCGTGCGACGGCTCCGGCATGACGCGCGCCATGAACTGATCGAACAGCGGCACGGTGAAAGCGGTGTCCCCGTGTGCGGGGCTGTAGAGCATACCCTTGGCGATCAGGCTGTTGCGGGTCGGCGCGACGGAGGACACCTTAACGCCCAGCCGGTCGGCGACGTCGCCCGACCGGTGTGGCCCCGCGCCCAGCGACGCCATCGCTCGCAGGTAGCGCTTCTCGGCGGGCGTCAGCCGGTCGAAGCGCACGCGGAAGAAGCTGGCGTCCAGCTCCGCCAGCGCGGTCACGCGGGCTGCAGCCACGTCGGCGGCCGTGATCGGTGACGCTTCGGCCGCGTCCCAACCGTGCTTGCCCCATTCCTGAAGGAAGTAGGGATAACCGCCCGTGTCCTGGACAATGGCGGCGATCGCCTCCTCGTCGATCCGCTCCTCCTCGCGCTCGATCGGCAGGCGGATCGCGGCAGCAGCCGCCTCTCCGTCCAGCGGACCCAGGCTCACGAACTCGAACAAGCGTTCGGCATAGGACTTGGCGCGGCCCATCTGCCCCAGCAGCTGCGGCAGCCCGGCGCCCACCAACGTCACGGGCAGGCGCAGCTGGTTGGCCCGGTGCAGCGCGCTGATGAGCGCCGCGAGCTGCTTCTCGGCCACGTACTGCAACTCGTCGACGATCAGCACGACCGCGCTCTCCCGCTCGCGGGCCGCCTCACCCACCGCTACCATCAGGTCGGCGAGGTCAAGGTCGAGGTCGCCGGAGTCCGCGAGACCCGGCTCGGGCTCAAGGTCGAGCGCCACCTCAAAATCCTCGTACTTGACCTTGAGTTTCGCGAATCCTGCCAGCGCCCTGAGCGCGCGCTTCACGCTCTCGCCGGCGCGCGCCGTCCGGTCGAGCCGAAGCAGCCCGGCGCGCAGGGAGGGCACGATCAGCGCGGGAAGCGAGCGGTTCTCGGGCGCCTCGATGGACACGGCCAGCATCCGCCCGGCCTCTACCGCTTCGCGTACCGCCCCGAGCAGCACCGTCTTGCCCACTCCGCGCAGGCCGTAGAAGATAGTGGATCGTGCCGCCCTGCCCGCCCGGATCCGATCCAGCGCAATCAGCGTGCGCGCGAGCAGCGGCTCGCGTCCGGCGAGTTCGGGCGGAGGTGTGCCGGCGCCTGGGGCGAACGGGTTGCGACGCGGGTCCATAGTGAGATTACAGCAGTTTACGCGAACTTTGTAAACTTGCATAAACCTGCTTGATGGTGAACGGCACCGGCACAACGGGTTGCCGTTCACTACCCACGTCGATCCAGCTGTGGCTATCCTCGCCGGCGGCTCCCAAATATACGGACACGGATGCGCTGCCGCTGGCGCTTGAGCAGCTTGCCGACGGTACAGATATAGGTGAGCCCCGATCGAGAGCACCTGCCAAACCGTCAAGACGAAGCCCGCGCGGCAGCATCCCCCGTGCGGCCCGCGCGTTTGGAGATGAGTTTAGGAGAGAATGATGAAGCTGTATTTTTCCCCAGGCGCCTGCAGC
>NZ_CAXSHM010000080.1:0-3546 GCF_964237335.1 uncultured Sphingomonas sp. | reverse complement strand
GGGGTGAATACGACGATGCCACCCTTCATCCGCGGCGGAGCTGGTCATTGAGCGCGCATGTGGCGCTAGCCGATCCTATTCACCGGGGCGCGGACTCGGCCTGTTGAGCGCGTCGTTGGATGCCGGGCGCGCGCGGGTTCGATCGGCGCGGAACGCCGTCGGTCGGTTCTTCGATGGGGGTTCGGCGCTGGAGGGACGGGGTTTGGCGTGAGGGGCTCGGCCCCGTCGCTCAGATCCTTCGCCGGATCAGGGCTGCGGTCAGGCCGGGCATCAGATCGGCCTCGGGACAGGCGGCCGCGAAAGCGATGCGGACGCGGTGGCGGGTCTCCACCACCCTGGCGGCGACTTTGAGGAGCCGGAGGCGCAACGTCGTGAACTCGGCTTTGGCGAGGTCGCGGACTTTGGGAATGGCGTCCCTGACGTCCAGCATCAGCCAGTAGGCGGCGGTGTGCAGCACGAGGCGGACCTGGTTGGCCAGTGCCGAACGGCATGAGGTGCGGTCGGATCGGAGCTGGGACTTGTGCAGCTTGATCAGGTTTTCGGCCTGGCCCCGAGCACAGTACAGGCTGTCGTAGACCCACTCGGGCGAGCCGCGCTCGACGTTGGTGACGACGAAGCGGATGTCGAGGCCGAGGCGGGTCGCCTCGATGCGGGCCACGGCGCGACGTTCCCGGTTCCAGGAGCCCGCCTTGTGCCGTGTTTCGGCGTAGTCCCGCACGACGGGCTTGTCTCCGGTCGCGCGCGCGGTGCGGACGGCATCGGCGGTGTCCTCCACCTTCCGCGACAGCGGCTTCGAGCCCGGCAGGCCGAAGACGTATTGCAGGCCGTTGGCCTCGCACCACGCCATGGCCTCGGGCCTGGCGTAATGGCCGTCCCCCCGGAACAGGATGCGGGTTTTCGGCCAGCGGCCGCGGATACGGCGGACGAGGCGCCGGATGTGGGCCCGCACCTCCACACCGGACGGCGTCTTGCCCGGGCGCAGCACAACGGCGACCGGGCGGCTGCGCTCCGTGTCGTAGACGTGGATGGGCAGGAAGCAGCGCTCGTCATAATGGGCGTTGAACAGCGACAGCTGCTGATGGCCGTGGACGACGTCGCAGGTATCGTCGATGTCGAGCGTCACCGCCTCGGGCTCTCGCGGGTAGGAGTCCATCCAGGCGTCCACCAGGGCGTAGGTGAGGCGGATCACGTCGCGAAGGCGTGGGGCGTTCTCCAGTCGCGACAGGGTCGGCTGCGAGCACAGGTCGACCCCGGTGTCGGGCAGGCGTCCGCAGGCGAGCTTGAAGGCGGGATCGGTGCGCAGGGCGTCGAGATCGTCGCAATCCTCGTAGCCGCAGCAGATCGCGAAGATGCGGGCCCGGATCATGTCGGCGAAGCTGTGGATGACCCGGGTCGGATCGCGGCGGTCCGGGATCAGCCGGGCCAGCCGCTCGGCAATCCCGAGGCGCCGCTCAGCCAGCGACAGCAGCATGACACCGCCGTCCGACGTGAGGCGACCGCCGTCGAAGGCGGCTGTGACTTTCTTCCTCCCGACGGCTGGAAACTCGAAGGACAGGACCGTATCGTCGACCATGGCGGGCGTGGCACCGCGTGAAGTGGATCGGGGTTGGCGTTAGCACCCAAATCCTACGCCGCTTCAATGCGTTAAGCTACGCTCGCCACCCATCCTGCGCCGTCCCGAGTAGAGTCGAGGATGGGCGCGGTAGCTTGGGCCATTCGGCATCGCCCCGTTTCCCATCCCCGCTCATCAAACCGGACGTGCGGGTTTCCCGCATCCGGCTTTCCGACTGGCTTCATCGTAGGCATACGGCATGAGAAGGACACGAGCGTCATCCGTGTATTTCCACCGCCTTGGCGCCACGACACAGCTTTCTCGGATGGATCCCGGCCTCATGAGGTGCTTGATAGGCTTGCGCCAAGTCACCGGCCTTCACCCTCTTCGAAAGCGCACCAGAAGTCAGGGCCCTTTCCTCCGCCGGAATTACCCGGCCTCAGCGGTACTACGACCCTGTCCGACACCCACCCGCGCAACCGTCCTACGACGGCGATGAGGCCGCTACCCTCGCGCGAAGTGGGGCTCCCCCGATTACCCAGATCACCCTTCCAACGTGCCGTGCCCATTACCCCGGTGGATCGAAACAGGTGCATGTGTCGGTTGCTTCCCTGTCCGCGCGGCCTTCCCCGTTATTCGGGCGGGTCGGCATCCACACCTTCACTTTCGAGGCCTGCTCAGGCTTCACTCGCGTTACGGCCCGCTGGATCGCTCAACCGCCCGAGGCGGCCTTTGTCGCAGGGCTTCGACCCGGCCGGTTACCCGACAGACCCGCCTGCCAGCTACCAGATCAACCGACAACTCTCTGGACGGAACCTCCCTCCGTTGGTGACCTGCGCCGTCGGGGCGCACTGAATAGGACTGGTTAGAGCCGCTGCCGTTCAATCTGGGTCGTATGCATCGTAGCCAGCCGCAGCAAGATAGTTGCGGCACTCGTCGGGCCTGAAGCGTTTGAAGGCGTCGCGGATCGCCGTCCACAGGTCCGGGACGGTGCGGGCTGCCGTCGAGCGCAACAGGGCTTTGAGCTTGGCGAAGGCTTGCTCGATCGGATTGAAGTCCGGGCTGTAGGCTGGAAGGTAGCGTAGATGCGCGCCTGCCGCTTCGATCGCCTGGCGGACGCCGGCCACTTTGTGGGCGGCGAGGTTGTCCATCACCACCGTGTCACCTGGCGTGAGTGCAGGCACCAGCGTGTCCGTGACGTAGGATAGAAAGCGCTGGCCGTTTGTGGCGCCGTCCATGAGGTGGACCGCGAAGGGGCCACTCGCTCGCAGAGCGGCCGTGACCGTGGTGGTCTTGTAATGACCGTGGGGCACCGCGACGCGGCAACGTTCACCCCGCGGCGCTCGCCCGTAGCGCCGTTCCATGTTGGTGGCAGTCGCGGTCTCGTCGAGGAAGACAACACGCCCGGGGTCGAGGTCGAGTTGCCCCTCGAACCACGCCTCGCGCGCCTCCATCACATCCGGGCGGCCCTGTTCGGCGGCGTGGAGATCCCCTTTTTTCGGGTGATGCCGTGGCGCCGGAAGAAACGCGACAGCCCGCTCAGGCTCGCCGTGGCCCCGTTCTCTTCCAGTGCGTCCTTGACCTCGCGCAGGTAGATCTGCGGTCGTGCCTCATAGGCCTGGAGGATCAGCGCCGCATGCGCTTCGATCCGATGCGAGTGCCGGTCACCGCCCATCGGCTTGGCGGCGATCTTGCCCTCGGCCCGAAACCTTGCACGCCAACGGATTGCGCTCGCCTTGGCGACCCCGAACCGTTCCGCTGCCTGTCCGCACGACGCACCCGCCTCAATGGCAGCGATCACCCGCTCGCGCAGGTCCAACGACAAGGCTCGGGCCATCGCGGTCCTCCATGTGATCCGTCCACCATGGAATCACACCGGGATCCCGCACGCCACCATGGTCGAGACTCAGCCCGACAGGCAGCAGCTCTAGTCTACCAGCCTCAGATGAACCTCGAGACGGACCAGTTAGTGGGCTGCGAAGCGCTGATCCGGT
>NZ_CAXSHM010000079.1:0-3974 GCF_964237335.1 uncultured Sphingomonas sp. | reverse complement strand
CGGCTTCCTGCCTTGGAGGATATCGTACATCTGTCGATGCCCGATATCCTTCACAGAGTCGGACTCTCAGCACGATTCCTGCGCTTTCCAACTACGGACGATTGTTCATGTGAACTGCCGGCCTGATCTGGTTGCCTCGGCCGGGGAGATGTCGGCAGCACGACCTGCCCCAGAAAACCCGTTTGGGAAGATGCCGGCTGAGCAGTGCCGTCAGCTCCCGCAGATCCAGGCTGATGTGGCGGGTCCGAATGGGCAATTCGCGCAACTGACGGGACCCGACCAAGCGCAATGCCGGGTACGGATCGCCGTCAGCCAGCAGGCATTCAAGGCGATGAGACCAGCTGCGCTAACCAGTAGCGACGCGCAGCCTCTGACCGACGAGTTCGAGCGTGCGTCGGGGGGCTCATAGCTTGACCAGCTCGACCCTGCGGTTGGCGGCCTTGCCCGCCTCGTCCGTGTTGTTCGAGACCGGGCTCATGCCGCCGTAGCCTTTGGCCTGAAGGCGATCGGCTTTGATGCCGGCGGCGACGAGTGCCGCCTGCACGGCCTTGGCTCGACCATCCGAAAGCGTGACATTGTGCTCATCCGAGCCGGTGTCGTCCGTGTAGCCGTTGATAGCGAGCTTCAGCGCCGGGTCCGCTTTCAGCAGCGCGATCACCGCATCCATCTGCGCCTTTGAGTCCGGCAGAATCTGCGTCTGGTCGGTCGCGAAGTTGACGTGGATCACCGCCTTACCGGTCTTGTCGAGGTCGGATTTGAGCTGATCGGCGGGCAGCAGGGCTGCGGTCGCGACGAAAGGCTTGGTCTGAACAACAGCGATTGAGCCCTGCGCCGTGTTCGTGGAATAATTGATCCAGATGGCATCATGGGGCCGGTGAATGACCCAGGTCTCGACCGGGTCGTTATAGGCATCCCCAAGACCGGGCGCAATCTCGCTTCTGACCGTGTCGGGCAATGCCATGATCGTGTCGTTGGGGATCTTCCCCTCATAAACCTTGACCGCCCCCGCCTGCTGGAAGAGCGCGTGCATGTTCTTTTGCAGCTCATAGCTGGAGAATTGCTTGTTCGGGGCCGCGTCGAGCGTGACCATGAAGGTCTGGCCTTCGACATCATTGAACGCCTTGCCGGTCCAGAACGGGAAGTGGCCGAAGCCGATCTCCTTCGGCGTATTCTGCGGCGCGTAGTTCGACGGCCAGCCAAAAAAAGGGAACTTGCCGAGCGGCGCGTTCGAAATTGGCACATTGTCGATCGAGAAATCGGCTGGCACTGGAGCGGCAGCAGGTGCAGCTGGGCTCGTCGGGATGACCGGCGCCGTGGCGTTGGTAACCGTCGCGGTCTCATCGACCTTCGGCTTGCGATGGCAACCGGCTGCAAGCATAGCCAACGGCAGCATGGCCAGACTGATCTTCCTCATGCGATCCCCATTCTTATCGGGAGGGTTGGTAACCCACATGGCTGGCGGTGGGCAATCGGCATTGTAGTAAAGCCACGGTAGGCGCTTCCGTTCGAAATCAGGAGCTTCCTGCAAGCAGCGCCTGCAAAACGGCGCCGCTGCCGAGGCAGCTTTGTCCCTAAGCGGCGATGTCAGAGCCGCTGGCCGTGACACCGCTCAAGACCCAGAAGCCGAAATTCGATCGGATTTGGCCACTTCCCAGCTGCAGACATCGATTCAGATTGGACGGGCAAGGCATGCTCGGCACCAGCGCGTCGCGGGATTGACGACTACGAGCGTAGTACTTCAGACATCGTTCACCTTTGATGCGGAGGTGACCTATGGACTCCTAAACTTCAGATACTCATGCCGTCGGTTTCGGCTGCCGTTCCAGGAACACCTATATCTGCGAGGCCAGCTTGCCGGCTCGCCGCGGCGCCTCGATGAGTTGCTCGACCAGTTTGGGCGTCCATTGCACATATTCGACCGTCGCGCCGTCGGGATGACGAGCGTACATCATACGGCCGGTCGGCACCGGCGCGATGTCCCGGATGATCTCGGCACCCGCGTCTACCAGCGTCGCGCGCGTCACGTCGATGTCGGTCACGATCCAGGGGCCGAGGCTGCCGCGGATCGGCGCCAGCGCCTCGTCCGTCCCGCCGACGACGAGGATGTCGCCGATCCCGATCAGGTCCCAGGGATCGAACCGGAAGCGCAGGTGCGGCTCACCTACGTGCAGAGGCCGCAGCAGACGCAGCGTCGCCTCAGCGTCGTTGGTGAAGATGCGGGTGTAGGTCTTGAGGATCATGGCAGGTCTCCGGTGGGCGAGGCGGCGAAGGCGGCAAGCTCGCGATTGAACCGCGCGGCATCCTCGATGAACGGCGCGTGCCCGGCGTTGGAATAGATCGAGAGGCGCGCCGAGCGGTTGATCGCGAGCATCCGCCGCGACATGGCGACATCGACCAGGGCATCGCGCGCGCCATGGCTGATTAGCATGCGTGGCACGGCGGCAAAGGCGCGGTCGAGGCCGTCGGTCGTGATGCCGATCAAGCCCTGTTGCACCGCGCGCGGCATCATCCCGTTATACGCCAGCATCCGCGCGAACAGGGCCGCCGGAGGCCGCGTCGCGAAGCAGTCGGCGAGAAACGCACCGATGGCGTCGCTGCGGACAGCCAGATCCGGCAATGCCAGCCGCTTGCCCAGTTCGGCGGAAGTCGCGGAGAGCAGGCCGGGCGCGAAGCTGGTCACGGCATCGACCAGGTTGATCCCCGCGATCCGCCCGGCACCATGGCGCTCGAGGTAATGCCCGACGATCAGACCGCCCATCGACCAGGCGACGACCAGCGGGCGGCGCAGCCCGGTCTGCTCGATCACTGCGTGAAGATCGACTCCCCATGCCGCGCCATCGGCGTAGCTCGCGGGCGTCGGCGGCTTATCGGAATCGCCATGCCCGCGCAGGTCGTAGGTCACGATGCGGAAGCGGCCGGTCATCGCGGGGGTAAGCTGTTCGTCCCACGAGAGCCGGCTCTGCCCCAAGCCGTTCACGAACAGGATCTCGGCGTGAAGAGATCGCCATAGCGCATCGCGGAAAGGGTAAGGCCGTCGGGGGTCGTGATGCGGGTCGCGACACCCGACGGGACGGCTGCCGGCCCGGGCGCACTCCTCGCAGGACGCGACGCCCCGACGAGCCCGGCGGCTACCAAGGCTGCAAGCGCTTCCCGCCGCGTCACCGCCATGTGCGCTTCTCTTTGATCATAGCGGTCGCTAAAGAACGTGGCGGCAGCGCGGTCAAGGGGTTATTTAGTGACTGATACAGACGTTGGACCAAAGCCTCGAGGAGGTCGCCCGCGAGGCTTCGATCGCGAAGCCGCGATCGCAACCGCGATGGAGCTGTTCTGGCGGCACGGCTACGAGGGCGTGTCGATCAGCGACCTGACGGACGCCATCGGCATCGCCCCGCCGAGCCTCTATGCGGCTTTCGGCAGCAAGGCGCGATTGTACCAGGAGGCGCTGGATCGCTACGCGGTCGGCGCCCTGGACCTGTCGGTGCTCGATCAAGCAACCGACCTGCGCGACGGCGTGGCCGCGATCTTGGCGGCAGCGATCGGCTCGGTCCACGCGAAGGGGCAGGCCTGCATGATCTCGACCGGCATGCTCGCCTCCGACCGCGCGCACGATGCGCTCGCCTGCGATCTCGCCGATCGGCGCCAGAGGTTCGGACACCTTCTGCAAGAGAGACTGGAGCGCTGGGTGCCGGCGGCGGAGGCGGCGTCGCTGGCCCGCTACATCGTCGCCATAATGCAGGGCATCTCGGTTCACGCCCGCGACGGTGCCACGCTGTCGGAATTGGAAAGCATCGCAAATTACGCAAAGGCAGCGCTGCCCGCGTGCTGATGTTACACCTAAGCCTAACATCGCACGCTATGACAGAAGCATCGTCATCTCTGGACCGTACGTGCCGGAAAGGAAGCTCCAGCAGGTCATCCAGACCCAGGGCACGAAGCCGCTGCGCGGCATTGGTGTTGGCGGTGATGTAGCGCGC
>NZ_CAXSHM010000078.1:0-4248 GCF_964237335.1 uncultured Sphingomonas sp. | reverse complement strand
CATAACCCCTCTGAATCAGCGATCGCGCTCATCCGCAAGGGGGTGAGTAATTACTTCTTGCGAGCTCGCTTCGGCGCTCCCGCTGCCTCGGCGTCTTCCTCCTCGTCCGGCTGGTCCTCGCCGGCTTCGGTTAGCGCCTCGCCGAGCGCCTTCACCTTGTCCTGCGACTTGTCGGCCTTGTTGGCGATCCTTCGTCGTGGCGAGGCCGAGGCGATGCAGCAGGCCGTGGATGCGGTCCGCATCCGGCTCGCTCTTCTCGAGCTGCTTGCATAGAGCCGCCAGGTCGCGGAGGATGCCCAGAGCGAACCGCGAGTGTCTTCTGACGCCGGCACAACGCCGTATAATCGGGCACCGGCCAATTTAGCTTCGCCAGCTTGAGCAGGCTTGCGACCAGCCCCGTCACTTGCCGAAGGGCAAGGCCGAACACTGCCTTGAACGTCAGGCAGACCTCGATCGCACTGTCTGTAAATCGCGTCAATCGACCCGGACGACCACGCGCCGTCAACAGCCATTGCATGCCTGGGGCGAGCCAGATCTCCAGATCTCCGACGATCCGCGCCGCTTCAGTGGCGCGTTATACTCGCTCCAGTTCGTCGTGCGGTATCTCAGTGTCGGAGGCTTCGGCATCCATGCCGCCTTCTTGCCCGGCTACCAGCGTGGAATTCCTCGCCGTCATTAAGCTACAGAGCCGATCCAATCCCGCTGACCGGAGCAGACGCAGCATAAGTCGCCGCTCGTCGACTGACAATCCGTGTCGACTGCCTGAACTCGCTTGGCCTGTCGCGACGGAAGCGGAGCTTCGACGCGGGATCCAGAGGTGCTTTCAGTAGCGGGCTCGTTAGCCCGCCACTGTTTGCGACGGTGCCGATGCGCTTACATGCTGTTGCCCATGGTGCCGCTGCCGTTCGACATGGCCGGCGCGGTCTTGGTCGTCTTGTGCATGGTCTTCTTGTGCGTGGTCATGTGCTTCTTGGGCATCGTCTTCGTGCTGCTTGAGCTGGACATGGAACCGCTCTGCATGCTGCTGCTGTTTCCGCCAACCATCTGCGCACCGGCTGCGCCGGTCAGCGCCAGCGACGCAACGGCAGCGATCGTGATCTTTATCATCTGCTTCTCTCCTACGTGCGCCAAGAATTCTGAATCGTAATTAGGCGCGCGGTTCAAGATGCACTGACTTGGCTAGAAGCGCCAGCGGGGTCTTGCGGGCAGCAGGAGGAGAGTCTCCAACATGTCGCACTCGTCGTATTGAGAGACGGCAGACGCTGGGCCGCGTTGGTCATCGCAGCAGAGTTTCGATCGTATCTACAGTCTCAATCACATGCTGATATTGGCCGGCGTCCACGATCTCGGTACCGGGTGCGTTTTGCGGCAGCGCTGTCCGCACCGAGGTGATCGCGCCTGCGTTGAGGTAGACAGATGTCGCGCTCCGCGTGGTCAGCTTGATGAAGCGGTCCGCCGGTCCGATCCGGCCGAGCAGGTCGGCGATCGTCTCGTGCGTGAACAGATATCCGGCGCCGTATTCCACTTTGGTCGCATCAGGTTCTCCATCAGCGACCGACACCCTGATGCGGTAGACCGAGTCCACCGCGATCAACACGGTGTTACCGTCCAGGCCGGTAAGCCTGAACAGCCCAGTGCTACTCGGCTCCGATGCGGTGGACTCCGAACTGGACGTCACCGGAACAGCTTCACGAGCGATGGGCCGTTGGGAGAGCCCAACCCGGTGCAGGGGTCCCATCCTCGTGCCGCTTCGTAACCGACCGTTCCCGACCTGTTGTCGCCCTTGGTTACGTCGTGGCAGGCGGCTGGCGTGCCATAGAGCGCCGCGTGCATCTGACCCACCGGCGTTGTGCGCCGCGCGTTTAGGGCCGCGGTGATCCCGGCCCAGAGCGGCGCCACGGCGCTTGTACCGCCGATCAGTCCGGTCTGTCCGCCCGTGACAATGCGATAGCCGCTGTCCGGGTCGGCATCCCCAGCGACGTCGGGCACGCCCCGGCCGCCTTTGGCGGTGCCGGCCGCCGGTACGTTGACCGCGGCCTGATAGTCCGGCTTGACGAACAGCGCGCTGACGCCGCCGCCAGTACCACCCCCGTTGCTCTTCCAGACCGTCTCGCCATGGCGCTTGCCGGCCGAGGCGGTGACGTGCGTGCCGCCGCAGCCCAGGACCAGCGGGTCGGAGGCCGGGTAGTCGACATGAGCCTTTCCGTCGCTCGCGCCGTCGGTGGCTAGCGAGTCACCCGACGCGGCCGTCACCGTCACTCCCAACGTGGCCGCGTCCCGGAACGCGGCCGACATCGCCGCGATAGCCTGCCCGGTCCAGCCGCTTTCGGGTCCGCCCCAGCTGATCGACAGCACCGAAGGCTTGTTGGTCTCGTCATGCACCGCCTGGCTGATCGCGTCCGCGAAGCCCTGGCTGGTGTTCGGGGCGAAGTAGACCGCCAGCTTCGCGCCAAGCGCGACACCGCCCGCGACCTGGATGTCGAGCGCCACCTCACCATCGGCGCCGCTGGTGTCGCCGGGACTGTTGGATGCTCCATCGATCCCGATCGCGACGATGTCCGGCACCGGCAAGCCCATCGTCTTGAACGCCGCTTCGTTGTCGGCCGCGGTATAGCCGCCGCCGAGTTCGATGATGCCGATGCACTGGCCTGCGGCGTTCCAGCCGCCGACGCCATAGAGCGCTGCCACCTCGGTCGGCAGGAACCCGCGCGGCTGCGTGGTTCCGCGATGCGGCACGAACTTGGGCGTGGCGACCGGGGTAGCGTCGAGGCCGAGGACGGCAAGGATGCTCTCCGCGACGTTGCCGGGGACGCTGAGGGTGCCTTCCCGACCGCGATAGGTCGCCCCATCACGCTCGTACTGATGAAGCTCGGTCCCGAACGCTGCTTCCAGCGCTGAAGCCGAGCCGCGCAGCTGCACGCGACGCTGGGCGGCATCGACCTCGGTCACGTCCAATCCGGCCTTGGCGGCGAATGCGGTGACCGCGGCGATGTTCGCCGCCTGTGCTTCGTCGCGGACCTGCCGCAACGTCGCACGCGAGTGGACCGCCGTTGCCGCATCTGCTGCGACCGGCTCGGTCTCCTCCGGCCGAAGATAGACGCTGACGGTGATCAGATCGTTGCCGGCAACCCGGCCGCTCACCTGCATGCCGTGCGGCGCTGCATGTTCGCTGCCGGGGAGGGTATGACGGGTCTCGGGCATGGCATATCCTTTCGTCGGATCGCAGGGGATCAACGCACGCGGAGAACGTTCGACGCTCGCCGTTTGCGGTACCGGGGGTCGAGATGGCGTCACGCCTTGCGGCGAATCGACCAGATCAGTGCCGACAGGCTGGTGACGAGAGCAGCAATGCCAAGCAGCAGGGGTTCGGAAAGCAGGATCATGACGCAACTCCTTCCAGAGCCCGCCTTGTTCCTTATCTGTTCCAACATTGAAAGTGCTTTTCCAAACGGGTCACGCGGACGCGCCGCCGGCCAGCATCGATTGCCGCGATCTTCACCTGATCTTCAGCCGCTTGCGGAATGACGTAGTTGTCCAGGAAACCCGGGAAGCGACGAAATGCTGCAGCTTGTCTACATCAGCACAGCGCGAGGCGAGCCGTTAGTGTCTCAGATCCTCGCCGTGTCGCGGCGCAACAACAGCCGGGACGGGATCACCGGGTTGCTTTACCACGATGGTGTTCGTTTCCTGCAGGCGCTTGAAGGTCCAACCGACAAAGTCGAAGCGGCATTCGAGCGCATCCGCGCTGACGAACAGCATCGCGCGGCTGTGGTCTTGTCACGCCGCGAGGTGGAAACGCGCGAGTTCGGGTCCTGGGAGATGGCGGCACGCCGTCCTGGAGCGGAAGGTAACGACTTCATCGACCGCGTCGCTCCGCTACTCGCCTCCGTATCGCCCAATGTTCGCGGCACGTTTGAGGGCTTCTTCAGGGTGAAGCGGGCCGCGTGACGACCCGATTGCCTACGGGGACACCCATGCCGATGCATTGCGGACGCCCACAAGATCGCGCTGCCTCGCCGACTGCGGCTGAACGCGTTGATAACCAGGCTGCGCAACGCCGTGGTGACGCGCGCTCTGCCAAGAGAGCATCATGCTAGGCGAAGTGATCGAGGCTGCGGCTGAGTTGGCTGACACGGCCGAACCAACGGTTGCGGCAGCGCTGACCCGCTACCAGCTCCTTGCCAACCCTAACTTCAGAGGTGGTTCGGGGAATCTGCACAGCGGGGATAAGTGGATTGCCGATCTGAC
>NZ_CAXSHM010000077.1:0-5229 GCF_964237335.1 uncultured Sphingomonas sp. | reverse complement strand
GCTTCGCAGTCGCCTGATCAAGCCGTCATGCGCCAACCCCGTGAGCAGTTACGCCAGCATAGCCCCAGTAGGGCTCGATCGCTCTAACGTACTGAAACTGGTGCTGCCGGTGAGGATTGAACTCACGACCTCAGCCTTACCAAGTCTACCGTAAGTGTATGACTGCGTTACCTAACCTTGCTTGGCGTGGGTTTCGTCTTCGTCCCGCCAGGAATACGCTACGCCACACTTGCTCTCCGTTGCCCATGGTTTCCCACGCCGTGAGTGCCGGGTGAGTGCAACGGGCGAAGGAGTGATGAGGTGGCAACGGCGAGGGTATCGAAACGGACGGTGGACGCGATGGAGAAGCCGGCCGCGGGCGCGCGCACGTGGCTGTGGGACGACCAGGTCCGAGGCTTCGGCGTGATGATGACCGCGCAAGGACGCAAGTCCTACATCCTCCAATATCGGGTTGGCCGGGGCGCAGGTCCGAACCGCCGCCTCCGCATTGGCACGCACGGCTCGCCGTGGACACCGGAAGCCGCCCGCGACCGAGCTGTCGAGCTAATGAAGCTCGTGGCGGATGGGGTCGATCCGGCCAACGCCGAGGCCGACGCCGAACGGGTCAGCGCCGCCGATGCCAGCGAGCGGGAGCACTTCGCGTTCGGCAACTTCGCCGACCGCTTCATCGAGAAGCACGTCGTCGCGGGAGGACTGCGCAGCCGCAAGGACATCGAGGGCACGTTCGACCGCGACCTGCGACCGAAGTTCGGGGACAAGTCGGTCCTCGCCATCAGCAAGCAGGACGTGAAGGACCTGCTGGCACACGTCGGAGACCGCAGCCGCTCGGCAGCCAACAAGGCGCACAAGTGGCTAAACCGCATGTTCACCTGGGGCATGAAGCACGACCGCCTTGAGGACTCGCCGATGTTCGGGCTTACGAAGCCCTTTCCCGAGTCCAAGCGCGATCGAGTCCTGTCCGATACCGAGATCAGGCTGCTCGTGCGCGCGCTGAACGGCATCACCTGGCAGTTCGCAACGCTCGTATTGCTCCTACTCCTCACCGGGCAGCGGCTTCGCGAGGTCGCCGGGATGCGCTGGGATGAGATCGACCTCGCGAAGCGCGAGTGGATCATCCCAGGCTCGCGGACCAAGAACAAGCGGCGCCACCTCGTCCCACTCAGCAGTCAGGTGGTGAAGCTGCTGCGGTCGGTCCGAGCGCAAGGCAGCGACGAGGATTTCGTGCTCACGACGAACGGCAAGACCGTGATCTCCGGCTTTAGCAAGTCGAAGAAGGCGATCGACGTCCTGATCGCCGCGAGGACGAAGACCGCCGTTCCCGCCTGGGTGATGCACGATCTCCGGCGCACCTTCGCGACCGGCTGCGCCGCATTGACCATTCCGATCGAGCATTCGGAAGCCGTGCTCAACCACGTATCTGGCACTCAGGGAGGCGTGGCCGGGGTCTACCACCTCTACAAATACGTCAAGGAGAAACGGGTGGCGCTGCAGACTTGGGCCGACCGCGTAGAAAAAGTCCTTGGCGGGCTGCCATCTCCCGGCCCGACTTGAGCTTCATTTTTCGGCTCCAGACCCGTCGCCACAGCGCCGCTTCGGGGGCAGTCACGGGAATCGGGATGTCGGGCTACGCGTAGAAGACCGCGTCCACCACGATCTCCAGCCAAGGGGAACAACAAGGGGTAAGCGTCCGGTCTGCCCCGCCTTGCGGGTGATGTGAGCCGCGAGCCACAGGTGCGGCACTGTGGCAGACACTGGTGCGGCACTATGGCTACGTGGGTTATCGACGGTTCGGGCGCGGGTGGGGCGGAGCCGCGGCGACGGTTCAGCGACGACGACAAGGCGCGGATCGTGTCGGAGGCGATGATGCCGGGGGCGAGCGTGTCGGATGTCGCGAAGCGGCACCGGGTGTGCTCCTCACTCGTGTATCGCTGGCGGCGCGTGCTGCTGCGCGACGGGGTGTCGGTCGAGGCGCCGCAGCTGCCGGCGCCGGCGTTCGTGCCGGTCGAGTTGGCCAGTGCCCCTTCATCCTCGCAGCCGGAGGCGCTGGGGCCGGGCGTGGTCGAGGTGGTCGGCTCGAGCGGGCAGCGCATCCGTCTTGCTCCACCCATTGACGCGCGGGTCCTCAAGACCGTGCTGGGCGGGTTCGGGTGATTGGCCCACCGGCCGGCGTCCGGGTGTACTTGGCGGCCGGTATCACGGATATGCGCAAGGGCTTCGACGGGCTGGCCGCGCTGGTTCATGCCGCGCGACAACAATGATGAGCGCAAGAGCGTCGATTAGGATGAGCGGTTGGGGGTCCGCTTCCGGGAGGGCGTAGCCCGAGCGGGAGCTGACCCCCAACCGCTTCGGCTTTCACCTGTGGGTCGTGCTCAGTGACGTCTGTCTTCCATAGGGAGGCCGACGATGCCGGGCAGACATGTCAACGACCAGCAAGTGAGGCTCTACATGACAGCACGTATTATCCGATCGCAGGCGACCGCTGCAGCTATGGCCGGCATATCGGTGGCGACCGGCCGCCGGATCGAACGCGATCCCAGACCGCCATCGTCGCGCAAGGTAGTGCGCGAGTACCGGACCCGAACCGATCCGCTGGACGGCATCTGGGACGAAGAGATCGTGCCCATGCTGGAGGCGGCGCCTGCGCTTCGCCCGATCACCATCCTGCACGAGCTGGCGAGGCGCCACCCCGAGCGGATCGATCGTGCGGTCCGGCGAACATTGGAGCGGCGGATCCGGACCTGGCGCGCCCTGCACGGACCTGACCGCGAGGCGATGTTCCCGCAGACCCATGCCCCGGGCCGGATGGGGCTGTCGGACTTCACCGATCTGGGCGGGCTCGGCGTGAGCATCGCCGGGCAGCCGTTCGATCACCGGCTCTATCACTTCGCGCTGGTCTATTCCGGCTTCGAGCATGGCGAGATCGTGCTCGGAGGCGAGAGCTATACCGCGCTCGCCTCGGGCCTGTCCGCGGCGCTTACAGCCTTGGGCGGCGTGCCTGCCGAGCACCGCTCCGACAGCCTGTCGGCAGCGTTCCGCAACCTGTGCGCCGACGATGCCGACGACCTCACCCGGCGTTTTGCCGCGCTGACGGCGCATTACGGCATGGTGCCGACCCGCAACAACCGCGGCGTCGCACACGAGAACGGCTCGATCGAGAGCCGGCATGGGCATGTGAAGGACCGGATCGAGCAGGCGCTGATGCTGCGCGGCTCGTCCAACTTCGTAACGCTGGACGCCTATCGCGCCTTCGTCGCGGGCGTCATCGCCGAGCACAACCGGCGTCACGCCGACGCGATCGAGATCGAACGGGCGCATCTGCGGGCGCTACCGCCATCGGCTCCCTTGACCTGGGAGGAGGCGAGCGTGCGCGTCACCAGCTCGTCGGGCTTCTCGTTCCGCCATGCCTTCTACACCGTGCCCTCCCGGCTGATCGGGCATCGGCTGCATCTGCGCGTCCATGACGACCGGATCGACGCCTATCTGGGAGCCGCGCACCTGCTGACGCTGCCGCGCGGCCGGGCGCCGTCGAAGAAGGCGGGACGCACGACGACGCACATCGTCGATTATCGGCACGTCATCGGCTCGCTGCGCGCCAAGCCCGGTGCGCTGGCAGGCCTGACGTATCGCGACGCGCTCTGGCCGCGCACCGCCTATCGCCGCGCCTGGGAGGCGCTGATCCTGGTCCAGTCCACCCGCGAGGCGGCGCGGACGATGGTCGGTCTCCTGGCGCTGGCCCATGATCAGGGCGTCGAGGCCGATCTGGCGGCCGCACTCGATGCGCTGCTCGACGCCGGCGAGCTGCCCGATCTTGGCTGTCTGCGGGCACGCTTCACACCCGCGACCTTGTCGGCACCCGCCATCCATATCGAGATGCCCCGCGCCAGTATCTACGATCCGCTGCTCGGCGGTCTGTACGGGGAGCTGGCGGCATGACCATCACCACCGATACCGCACGCCTCCCGCTGCTGCTCACCAGCCTTCGCCTGCCGACCGTCGCCAGGCTCTGCCCGACATCGGCGCGACCGCCGACAACGAGGGCTGGCCTGCCGCGCGCATGCTCGCCACATTGCTCGAGCACGAGGTCGCCGAACGTGCCAACCGCCGAACCGCCCGGCATCTCGCCGAAGCGCGCCTGCCGGTCGGCAAGACGCTCGATACGTTCGAGTTCGCCGCGGTGCCGATGATCAGCCGTGCCAGGATCACGGCGCTCGCCCAAGGCGATAGCTGGCTCGATACCGGCACCAATATCCTGGCGTTCGGACCGCCCGGGGTCGGCAAGACTCATCTGAGCGCCGCCCTGGGCCACGCCCTCGTCGAGGCCGGGCACCGGGTCCTGTTCACGCGCACCACCGATCTCGTCCAGCAGCTCCAGACCGCCCGCCAGGAACTGCGCCTGGCCGCCGCCATCGAGAAGCTAGACAAATACCGCCTGCTGATCCTCGACGACCTCTCCTACGTCCAGAAAAGCCAGGCGGAGACCTCGGTCCTCTTCGAGCTCATCAGCGCGCGATACGAACGCCGCTCGATCATGATCACCGCAAACCAGCCGTTCGGTGCCTGGGACGCCATCTTCCCCGATCCAGCCATGACAGTCGCGGCGATCGACCGGCTGGTCCATCACGCCATCATCCTGGAAATGAACACCGCCAGCTACCGGCGCAAAACCGCCGAGGGCCGGGCCGCTGCCGCAACCGACACCTCCGCGACAATTATCCACCCCGGTTGACGCGCAGCGGCAATTAGACGACCACCACCACACCCACAGGCGCTCATCCTAGTTGACGCGCACCGCTCACCGTAATCGTCGCGCTACAGCATTCACTCCATGAAGCTGAAAAACACTTTTCGACGTATCCATTCCGATCCTGATAGGCTGTTCCACGGGCAGCTCCCTCGTTTAAGCGTTGACACCTCATCCTGGCACATTCGATGGCCGTTGGGGGTCGTCCACTCCAACAGGTATGAAGGATCGCGGTGATGCCGATACGCGCACCGAGGTGCTTCGGGTCGGCTGCGATCGTCGTCATCGTCTCGGACGCCGCCTGGAACAGCAGGCCGTAGACCGCGGTCTTGTTCTGGAAGGCGACCTCGGCGGGCAGCGTGAACACGACGTGGAAGTACCGACCGGGAGCAAATCCGCCTCGCGCTCGGCCAGCCAGGTGCGCGCAGCCGCGCCCTGGCACCGCGGACAATGCCGGTTGCGGCAGCTGTTATACGCAACCCGCCAAT
>NZ_CAXSHM010000076.1:0-5541 GCF_964237335.1 uncultured Sphingomonas sp. | reverse complement strand
CGGGTCATTTCTCGATGAAAACTCCGGGTCAACTCTCAGTGCAAATCAACACCTCGGGCTTTCGCCCGCTAACAAGATGGTCAACGCGTTGCGGGAGGAGATCGGGCTTGAGGCGCAGACCGTCGCCTCCTTCATCTTGGACAACGAACGCCACGTTGCCAACCCGCGATCACCCGAGGCACAGGCGAAACGGGCGGAAATGAGCAACACCACCATCGTCGTGGACGAGGCATCGATGGTGTCAAACGACGACATGGTGAAGGTCCAGACGATCGCGGCCGCGCTTGGCGCCGCGAAGACCGCCTGGATCGGAGACAAGCAACAGCTACTCCCGGTCGACTGGGGCAAGGGCCTCGCCATGGTACAGGCCGCCGGCGCGACGACGGTCCGCATGGACCAGAACATCCGCCAGCGGACCGACCAGCTGCGTACCGTCGCCGCGCTCGCCAATCAGGGTCAGGCGGCGCAGGCGCTGCGCGTGCTCGGCGACGACGTGGTCGAGCACGAGAACCCCGTGCAGGAAGCCGCAGATCGGTGGCTGGCACTACCGACCGAGGAGCGATCGTCGACCGCGATCTTCGCTTCCGGCCGTACCACCCGCGCCGAGATCAACACCATCGTACAGGATGGCCTGTCGGCCGAGGGCATCCTGACCGGCGAGGCGCTGACCGTCACCGTGCATGAGGGCCCCCATATCACCCGCGAGGCGATGCGCTATGCCGCGACCTACGCCACGGCGATGACCGAAGCGGCGCGCGATTACGGTGACGGCAAGCTGTGGCTGCGGGTTACGGGGCAGATCCAGGAGGTCGGCCTCAAGCGCGGCCTCTACGAGGTCAGCGGCGTTCTGAAGAATGGCAAAGTCGAGCTGCAGGGACCAAGCGGGCGAGTCCGCTTCGATCCGCGCCGTATCGATCCACTGGCCAAGCGCGACCGCCTGGAGCTCAGCACCACCAAGGAGATTGAGATCAGCGCCGGCGACACGATCCGCTGGACCGAGAACGACAAGCCTCGCGGGATCCATAACTCTGCGCAGGCGACCGTTACCGGCATCGAGGATGGCGCGGTGTCGATCCGGCTCGCGTCGGGCAACACGCTGACGCTGGGCGCGTCCGACCCGATGCTTGCCCGCCTCGACCTCGCCTACGCCCTCAACATGCACCAGGCGCAGGGCGTCACCGCCGATCGCGCGATCGAGGTGCTGCTCAGCTACGAGCGCAACCTGTCGAACCAGCGCCTCTTCAACGTCGGTGTCACCCGCGTGCGCGACGGCATCCAGGTCATCACCGACAACATCAAGAAGCTGTCGTCGCAACTGGAGCGCAGCGCCGGCGACAAGACCTCCTCGTTGGAGAGCCTCGGGCAGCTCGATATTGACAGCCCGACGTCGCGCCTGGGCGCGGCCGACGACGCGCTCTCGGCCGCGGTCGCCATGGTCGAGCATGCCGAGAGCGACCGGATCATCCTGCCCGACCTCGATCTGTCGGGTGAGCTACCGCCGATGGGATCATCGGAGACCGATTGGTCGACCCACGACATAAACGCCGATCTTGCTGGCGATTGGGACAGCAAGCGCTGGGACGAATGGCGCGACGATCCCCAGGAGATCGCGGTCCGCGCACGAGGCGACGATCTGACGATCCCTTCGCGTGACCGGGGCGATGATCTGACGATCGCGCCGATCAGCACGCAAAACGTCGGCATCAGGACGCCTGTGCCCGGGCAAGACCGGCAGACGCCAGGCCTCTCCGAAAAGAACCTGAGCCTGGACCTGTGACCCAGCTTATCCTTTCCGGACGATCCGACACTTGGCTCGAGTGGATCGTCGCGCACCTGGCCACCCACCCCTACGCCACGATTGCCACGTTGTTTGCCCTGTCGGCAATGCTGAAGGGCGCCGGGTTCTCGTTGGGAGCTCCCCGCCGGTCTTCAAGCGCTTCCTGACTAAGCGCGATGCTGGTGATGCTGGTGATGCTGGAGCGGGTCGCACCTCACTGCCGGATCCATGCCCAAGTGGCAATGGGCGCGCTGCTCGCCGCCCTGGACAGCCCTCTCCGACGCCGTCGCTTGTCCGACCGCAACGCCTTCTCGCAGAAGATCGTCGACTTCGTCGCCCAGGACCGCGCGACCGGCACCATCGTCACCCTGATCGAGGTCGACGACTGGAGCCACATCCTGTCGCGCGACATGGCCCACGACGCCATGACCGGCCAGGCCGGTTACCTTACCGTCCGGATACCGTCACATGCGCGTCCGACGTTCGCGGATGTCCGAGCGGCCGTCGCCGTGCTCCTCCCCTCCCCTGCCCGGGCCGACTGGAGCGTCGAGCGATGATGTTCCGGAGGCACCCTCCCCCGCCCCCCGCATATTCGGCGCCGATGTCGGAAGCCGAGCAGCTCCTTGAACATGCTAACGTGGTGCGGAAGCTCGCGTCCGACATGGACAGCCAGCACCTCACTCCTATGCTGGTCGGCGACGGCTCGCCCTTGAACAACCTCGTGCGCAACATCGTTGGCACCAACCGGCGCTCGATGCAGGAAGCCGCTGACTATCACGACGGACGCGCGCACGCGACTGACCCCATCTGCTCAATCGCCCTTCGCGTCCACGGGAGCCATTGGAGCGCCGGGCATGGCTGCGGCCCATCCCTCTCCGATCCGGACGTTTGTACCACGTCGCTTAGCGGAGAGGAAGGAGATTGGCTGGATGAGCCTGCGTCGTAGCTGGCCCCCTTCCCTTCTCCGGAGTCAGGTAGATAAACCTTCAATCAGAGTTGGTCGGCGCACTGGGCGCACCGACCGAGTTGCAGGATATCGTCCCTTCCTTCGCCGTGCCGGCACAGTGCTTGCTGGCGATGCCATGCGGCTTCTTGGACAGCAGCAACAATGTTTGCCGCCGGTTTGTCATGCGCCTCGTTATGATCGACGGGGTGCAGCTAGTCTGCCGTGGCGTTGCGATGGTCCATTGTGATCCGGATTGCTTCAAGCCTGTTCGCGTTCCGCTTAAATCAGCCGGTGACGCCACGTTCGGTGCTCGCGGTGGGGGCCGCGTTGGAGACGGGGCATAGAAGCCGCAATGGCCTAAAATGTGCCGCGCGACACGATGCGCGGCGCTATGCGCGACACAGAGCGCGGCACAGTGCGACACACAACGCGTAGGGTAAAGCGCATGCGGCCGGTAATGCGCGACAGAGCGCACATACGGCAGCGCTAGCGATACCGTTAACGCATACCACCGCGCCTCCGCACACGCTGTCGAGTGCGCGTGTGGAAGGACTTGTGCTCGCGCACGTAAACGCGGATACGGTAGCGCGAGCTACAGCGATGGCGTTGTGCACTGTGCCCACGCGAGCGCGCTGAGGACAGGACGGAGCCAGCAAGCAGAGTATCAGGCGCCATCGCTTCTGCTGGCGGCGTTAAGTGCGGAGATGGAGACGGCAGTGCCAGTAGTTACGATAGCCCAGAGCAAAGGCGGAGCCGGTAAAACAACCCTGACGCTGGCTCTTGCCTCGGAGTATG
This sequence comes from uncultured Sphingomonas sp., assembly GCF_964237335.1. NCBI lineage: Bacteria > Pseudomonadati > Pseudomonadota > Alphaproteobacteria > Sphingomonadales > Sphingomonadaceae > Sphingomonas > uncultured Sphingomonas sp. The sequence continues at coordinate 2,023 of NZ_CAXSHM010000076.1, read as the reverse complement.
CGGCGCTTGGCGGGATCGTCACTGTGCTTGATGCAGACCGCCAGAACAGCATGGTAAATTGGTACAACGACCGCTTGGCGGAGGATCGGGCAGGCACCGGCATTACAGTTGTCGATGCGTCGCAGCTACGTGATGTCGATATCGGCAACGCAATCAAAAGGGCGAAAGCGGACGCAAGCCTAGTGCTGGTCGACTCCGAGGGAACGTCCAACTTCAAGACTGCATATGCGGCCCAGGACTCCGATTATGTGGTAGTCCCGACTAGATCGTCGCGCCTTGACCTCGAGCGCACAGTCGAGACGAGCGAGATGCTGGCCCGGATGTGCAAGGGCATCCAATTCCGGGTCTTGATTACTCAAACGGGGCAGGTTGCCCGATCGAAGGCGGAGTTGGAAATTGATCGCCAGATCAGTAGCGCGTTCCCAACCTTCGACGAGCGCATGCACACGCTCGACGCCTTCCGCGCGATGTCGAATTACCGGATGACGCTGAACGAGGTCCAGCAAGCCGGCCTTGCGAAATGCGAACGGGCTCGCGCGATTGCTCAGGGAGTGCTGGCAACCATTCTGGAAGACCTGAAGGGAAAGGATCGAGTGAATGGCTGACGAGGGCAGGGCAGGGCAGCTCGGCGATCTCGTGGGGTCAACCCGCGACCGTCTTCAGGCCACGGGGTCACCGGCAGATCGGTTGAAGGGCTTAGTACCGGAGCGCGTCGCGCCGCGCACCGAAGCGGAGGTCACGGTCGCCCCGGCCGCCGCGATGCCGAGCAACTACTTTCCTCAGGTCACGGAGGGCGGCGCGGTTGCTCCTAAACGTCGACCACAGCGCGGCCCTACGCGCTCAATCCATATAAGTATGCGCCTTGCACCGGCCGAACGCGACCGGTTCGTCCGATGGTGCGAGGATCGGAACCTCAGTCTCGCCGATGGGCTTGGGGAGCTTCTCGACGCGGCCGAAGGCTCGAAAGCCTCGCGTCGCGGCTAAGCGAATACCACCTCGCCAGATCGGAGCAGGCGATCCGTAGTAGCGGTAACGCTGATGCCCGCTACCACGAGGTACAGCGGTCGCGCGTGCGGTCATAGGCGATCGCTGGTCGGGCATGGGGCGTGCCTTCATCGACACGCTGAGCCGGGTCAGACCTCCGCCTCGCTCCGGCTACCGGATGTGCTCGACCTTGAGGTTCTTGACCCGGACCTTCTTCCACTCGCGATCGGCTGTAAGGGCAGGGACCCCGAGCTGCGCGGCTAGCGCCAGGCACGACCGATCGCCGAGGCCTCGACCGTATTGGCGCGTTTGGGCATGCAAAGCTGCGGCCGCATAGGCCGCGCCGATGTCGTGCGCGCGAACGTCAAGGCGAAGTTCGTCCAGTAGTTCGCGGGTGGTGGCCTCGTCGAGCCCGCTGAGCAGCAGCTCCTTGATAACCTCCTGGAGATTGACCGCCGAAATGGCAGCACGCCCGACATGAGATGCGACCTTGTCGGCTCCGGGTTCGTCCCGAACCAGCGCCAGAACCGCGGATGCATCGAGGACGACGGACGTCATTGCGCCTTCTCATCTTCGTCACCGGATGTGACCTCACCGAGATCGGCGGCAGCTTCGACCTTTCTGTCATTCAGGAAGTTGTCGGTCGTACGCGCCTGCTTGGCATGTTCGCGGTAGAGCGCCTGCGCGCGCGACACACCATGACCCATAGGCGTCAAGCGTACCTGATCGTCCTCGATCGTCAGGATAACCTTGACATCTCCATGCAGGCCCATCGCCTTGCGCACCGAGGCGGGCAGGACCATGCGGCCGTTCCCGGCCACTCTGACATCCATGGTTCGCGTTGCCATCGCTATGCACCCTACGCCCGAGCCCCCAGTACTATGTGCCATCAACGGCTACATGGCACAAGACATCGGGAGGACCGGTCTGCCGGTTTGGCTTCTATTGACCGCCCATTCAGGTATACCCTGTTCGCACAATCAAACCGGAACAGCTTCTGCGTTCAATCAGGGCCTATTGCAGCCATATTGAACAGGTG
>NZ_CAXSHM010000075.1:0-6353 GCF_964237335.1 uncultured Sphingomonas sp. | reverse complement strand
TCGACGCTCAGCACGTCGGGCAGCTTCCGGGGACGATGCGCCAGCACCAGACGACGCGACAGATCGGCTCGATCGAGCGTCACGCCGAACAGGAAGCGCAGCGCCGACACCGATCCGTTGATCGTGCCTTCACCGACACCGTGTTCGCGCTGGTGAAGCTGGAACTGCCGCACATCCTCGGCGGTCGCGGTGTCAGGCGACCGGGCAAGGAAGCCTGCGAAGGCGCGGACGTGGCGAACATAGTCGTGCTGTGTCCGCGAGCCCATGCGGCGCATCGCCATGTCGTCGAGCATCCGCTGACGCAGCGGGGTAACGGGTCGATCGGTCGGTAGCGTCGCCATGACAGAGTTCCTCTCGTTAAAGAAACTCCATCGTCTGCCGCCGTCGCGGGACCAAACCTCACCGCATGCGAACTACATCACCGCCAATACCACTGCCGCGCAGCGGCTTCGTGCATTGGGTCATAACTTCTTCCGGGTCGAGCTCAGAACAAGTGGTCAGAACAGCGCTGACGTTTAGGACCCACCCAGCTTGGCCTGCATCTGCTCGGCCATGGCGAGGTGCCCGGCGATAATCGGGACCGCCGCCGTCGCTGCCTGCCGGACTGCAGGGGTGTCGCCATTCGCCGCGTAGTGCTGTGTCGTCGTGAGCGCCGACCGGTGCGCCAATGCCTGGTGCCGCCAGTAGACGCGATCGAACTCAGGCCCGCGCAGGCTCTGCAGCGCGCCGAGCAGCGGTGCCAGGTCTGCGCCGACCGTGCCCATCGGTGGCGGTTCGACGCCAGCGCTCGCCGTCGCCTGACGCAGTGCTTGACCAATCTGGCCGTGATCGCGCAGCATCTGCTGCGCAAAGGCGCGGACCTGAGGGTCGGCGCTCTGGGTCAGGGCGGTGTCGGCCTCCAGCATTTCGAAGGCATCGGACTGCGCCGCCGCCTCGACATAGTTGCGGGTCAAGGCCGATCCCACCTTCTGCCCCACAGCCGATGTGGAGGCGAGGGCCGCGACGATCGCGACGAGGCAGACGGTCTTGCGCATTGTCGTTCTCCTCACGCTCATGGCTGACCCTGGCCGCCGCCGGCGCCATAGATGTTGCCAGTCGTATAGCTGCCGTCGTCCTCGGCAAGCCGGACGTAGATGCCGGCGAGTTCAGCCGGCTGCCCCGGTCGGCCGAGCGGTGCGGTCGCGCCGAACGTCACCACTTTACCTGGCTGCGCCCCGCCCGAAATCTGCAGCGGCGTCCAGATCGGGCCGGGCGCGACACCGTTGACGCGGATGCCCTTCGATCCGAGCTGCTTGGCAAGCGATTTCACGTAGTTCATCGTCGCCGCCTTGGTCTGGGCATAGGCATAGAGGTCGGGCGAGGGGTCGTAGGCCTGCTCGGAGGTGGTACCGATGATGACCGAGCCGGGCTCCAGATGCGGTAGCGCCGCCTTGATGATCCAGAACGGCGCGTAGAGATTGGTCTTCATCGTGCGGTCGAACTCCTCGGTGGTGACGTCGAGGAGCGAGGGGATGGACTGCTGCCGCCCGGCGTTCATCACCAGCGTGTCGAGGCCGCCGAGCGCTGACATCGCCCGCTCGACCAGTTGGCGACAGAAGACTTCGGTACGGATGTCGCCGGGGATCGGCGCAGCCTTCTGACCGGCGCGGCGGATCAGGTCGACGACCTCGCGCGCGTCCGCTTCTTCCTCGGGCAAATAGTTGATCGCGACGTCAGCACCCTCACGCGCAAAGGCGATAGCGGCGGCGCGACCCATGCCGGAATCGCCGCCGGTGATAAGCGCCTTGCGACCCTTCAGTCGGCCGCTGCCGACATAGCTGACCTCGCCATGGTCGGGGCGCGGGTCCATCTTGCTGGCAAGGCCGGGCCAAGGCTGCGACTGTGAGGCGAACGGCGGCTTGGGATACTTGTCTCGCGGGTTCTGCTTGCCGCCGCGTGGCGCTGCTCCTTGGGCGGTCTGCGCCGCGGCGGCGGCAGGCACAGCGATCGCGGCGGCGGCGCCAATCGTGGCAGCGGTCATGACTTGGCGGCGGGTGGTGTCTGTCACGGCTGATCTCCCCTGGTTGCACGCTCAACACCAAAGGGTGGCATGGGTTTCCGAAGACATCGCAATATGTTGCGGATTACCGAAGCTGGCGCGAGCTGAGCCTCTTTGTCCGGGTCCGGTCGAGCATGCGCCTGACGTTGCGGTCGAGCACGGGCACCATCCCGGGCGGCTGCGGCGCTGGGTGAGTTCTGCCTCGGATTTCAGCGGGCGAGCCTCGAGGTCTCAAACTGCGCCAGCAGATCGCGGGTGCTGGCGTAGATCCCAATCGCACTCGCCTCCACCAGCACGGCCTCGTCGAACCCGCCGGAGAGGAGGGCGATGGTCGACACACCCGCCTTCGCGGCTGACCTGACGTCGTACGGACTGTCGCCAACGGCGATCGCTTTGTCTGCCTCCACTCCTGCCTTGCGGAGCGCGACCGCGAAGATGTCGGGCGCGGGCTTAGACGTCTTCACGTCGTCGATGCTGGTCGTCGCCGCGACAATGTTCCCAACATCGAGGAGGTTGATGTAGTGCTCCAGCTCCTCCTGGCTCGCCGACGAGGCGAGGACGACATTGCGCCCTTTGGCGTGTACCCTCTCGAGTAGCTCGCGCGCGCCGGGGAAAGGCTTCACCCGCCCCAGGAACAGCTGCTTGAAGAGCCTGCCATGCCCGTCAGCCAGCGTCTTTTGCTCAGGCTTCCCGAGCTCCGGCAGAAGCGCCGGCACGAGGTTGTCGCCGCCCTTGCCGATCTGGCCGTGGATACGAGCACGGTCGATCTCATGACCGCTTTCAGCGAAAATTTGATGCCACGCCTCAACATGAAGGTCATTGCTGTCGACGAGCGTGCCGTCGATGTCGAACAGGACAGCCTTGATCATCTTGCCGTCTCCATGGAAGCCACGAGCCCAGTTTGGCGGATCGGCTCGACCGTGTCTTCAGGATCTTCAGGCACTCCTCAAACTGCCGCGGTCGGTTCACGCTCGAACGACTCGGAGAGCTATCGCTCACGCTGTGGTTGCTCGTATTCGGCGTTACTGATCAGCGTTGGCGCGAGGTGAGGCTGCATTGTCAGGACGAGAACAGCAGGTCTGGCAATTCGGAGAGGTCCTTTATTACTGCGTTGGGGTGCCAAGCGGGATCGAGGGGCTCACCTTCCCGATCAATCCAGACTGATTGAATGCCGAGTTCCAGGCAGACCTTTAAGTCGGTGAGCTGCCCCATGCCTACATGGATGGTCTCGTCCTTGGAAACGCCCATGGTGTCATAAGCGTGAAGGAACAGCCGGTGATCTGGCTTATACGCTTGGGCCTGCTCGGCCGTGACGACGTAATCTATGGGCGTGCCGATCGCACTCACGGTGCCGGCGATGAGGCTGTCCCCGGTGTTACTGATGATGGCGACCTGATAGCGTTCACGCAGGCGGGTTAGCGCGGCAGGCACCTCGGGGTGGGGATTGATCCTCCCCAGGATAGCGAGCAACGATTGCAGGTCCGACGCTGAGGCTTCGTAACCGGCTTCGGACAGCGTTTGATCCAGGCTCGCGCGCAGCACCGCTTCGTAGTCGCGAAAGGGGCGTTGCTGCTGATGGTCCACTGCAATGGCACGCAGGCGATCCGCGAACGCGACAACCTGATCATGCGAAGCGCCGGCTGGCATGTGCCGATCCAGGATCAGGCGAGCGGCCTTTCGCACCGCATGATGCCATCGCACCAAGGTGCCGTAGCAGTCGAAGGTGATGACCTTGGGCAGCGGATCGAGCTTGAGAATGGGATGGTCTCCGACGATGCCGCCGCACTCATGCAGCGGCAGGGTGGTTTGGCAAGTCGGTGGAGCAAATCGCTTGCCGTCTCCTTTTTCGACAGTCGCGGCCGTTTGATAAGCAGTTAAGGTCAGGCCGGCTTCGTGGCTGCCGGCAGCATCGAGAAAAGCGCATGGGTGACATGGTGATCGTGGCGTATCGGCCGAAGCCTGGGAAAGAGGACGAGCTACTGGCGCTCACCCGTGACCATGTGCCTGAACTACGCCGGCTTGGTCTTGCGACAGATCGCACGACGCTCGTCATGCGATCGAAGGATGGGATCATCGTGGAGGTTTTAGAGTGGCTGGACGGCGCGATCAACGCCGCCCATACCAACCCGGACGTGCTCGCCATGTGGGAACGCTACGGTGCTGTTTGCGAGTATGTCCCGCTCCATAAGCTTCCGGATGCCCGCGACCTGTTCGCCCAATTCGAGCCGATCGGCTTAACCTGACACCACCCGGATCCCCGATGAACGATCCCTATTGAGAAATCCGGGGGGGGTGGAGGAAGGCATCTGCCGGCCGATCGGCGCGTCCCGACATGAATAAGTGGCCGAAGCTGAAAAGCTAGCATTGAGCCGCGAACGGCCGAAATTGGGTCTTATCGCGCCTTGACTGTGACGCGGTGCCAGGCCGTCGAGAGATAGCCGGCGAAGTTCCAGACGTCTTTGGGATGCTCGGGCTGCAACTGTCCGGCTCCGTCGACGGCGCGCACCACCAACTCGTGACGGCCGGGCGCCAAGTCCGCCTCGCACTGCCAGCGCTGCCAAGCGTCCGGTGCGTCATCCCCGTCGACGAACCGCGCCCTGACCCAATGCCCGCCGCCATCGAGCGACACGTCGACACGCGCGACCCGGCGACCATAAGCGAGTGCGTAGCCGCTGATCGTGAGCACGCCGGCGTCGACGGTATCGCCGTCGCGGGGCACGCAGATGGCGGAGTTGACCGGCATGGCCTCGATCACCAGCCCGGTCCTCCAGTCAATGTCGCGACCATCCTCATATGGTGGGAACAGCTTGTAGTCTTTGGCCTGGATCGGCGCATCGCTGGGCTCGTCGCGCAGCTCGATCCGGGTCAGCCACTTGGCGCTGCGCACCCCGGCATAGCCAGGCACCACCAACCGCATGGGTGCGCCGTGTGCCGGGCTCAGCGGTTCGCCGCCGATCGCCCAAGCGATCAGCACGTCGCCTGCCATTGCGCGCTGTAGCGTGATCGAGATGCCGTAGGGGTGAGTCTCGCCCTCGACCTCGTCCACATCGGCGGCGGTGCAGGCGATATGACCGTCGCGGCGGTCACCGACGCCCAGTTCATGCAACACGTCCGCAAGGCTGACGCCGGTCCAATCGACGTTGCCAATCGCGCCGACATCCCACGGGTCGCCGTTGGTCTTGCGAACCGACTGAAAGTCCGCGCGGCGATTGCCTGCGCACTGCATAGCAGACACGATGCGGCGCTCGGCAAAGCTGGCCTTCAGATCGGCAAGTGTGAAGACGGCGTGGCGTAGGCCAACGCCGCTGAACTCGATCGCATGATCGCCGCCAAGGTCGGGTGTCGCGCCGTGGCTGCGCACATAGAGTAGCGACTGCGGGGTGAGGTAGTGCTCGATCAGACGGTCCGAGAGCGGCTCGGCATTAAATGGCTCGCGCTGCCGAACGATGAAATCCGCTTCATTAAGAGCATCCATACTGCCCGCTCCCGTGATGATCACTTGCCTGACGCATAGCGGCGACTGCAGCGGCTGGCCATGAACGAACGTCGCGCTTAGGGAAGCCTTGGAGCGGCTGAGCGGCAGCTTGTGCGTCATTGGCGCGTCCGACCTTTAATAAGCGAAATCACACGCGCCAAGTATCAGCAAGGAAACACCACCGTGGCGCCGTCTAGCCGTGCGGTCGCATAACGACCTTGATGACGCCGTCCTGCTTGTCGCGGAACTTGGCGTACATCTCGGGCGCGTCCTCAAGGCTGGCCGGGTGGGTGATGACAAAGCTCGGGTCGATCGCTCCTGCCTCGATCTTCTCCAACAGTGGCTTGGTATAGCGCTGGACGTGAGTCTGGCCCAGCTTGATCGTCAGTCCCTTGTTCATCGCCGCGCCGAGCGGCAGCTTGTCGCCCATGCCGACATAGACGCCCGGGACGGAGACCGTGCCACCCTTGCGGCAGCTCATGATCGCCTGGCGCAGCACGTGGACGCGGTCGGTGGCGAGGAACACCGACGCCTTCACCTTGTCCATGACCGCGTCGGCGGCACCATGACCCGCGGCCTCGCAACCGACCGCATCAATGCAGCTGTCCGGCCCGCGACCCTTGGTGCGCGCCTGCAGTTCGTCGAACACATCCGTCGTGCTGAAATCGATCGTCTCGGCGCCGCCGGCTTCGGCCATGGCGAGGCGCTCGGGCACCTCGTCGATCGCGATCACCCGGCCGGCGCCCATCATAAGGGCAGAGCGGATCGCGAACTGGCCGACCGGGCCGCAGCCCCAGATCGCAACCGTATCGCCAGGCTCGATCTGCGCATTCTCTGCGG
>NZ_CAXSHM010000074.1:0-6428 GCF_964237335.1 uncultured Sphingomonas sp. | reverse complement strand
ATGGGAATGGGCTCGCCCGCTCGGACCATACCGGATCGGTAAGGATGTTGACGCCCGCCGCCTGGATCAGGAGCGTGGCATGGCCGACCATCGTGATGCGCAAGCCGGCGACCCGCGCCTCGGGCTTGGCGGGGACGACCGGCACCGACTTCGGCCACTTGGCCGCGCCGCCCGCCAGCTTCCAGCGCAGCATCGCGGTAAGACCTCGATCGGTGGAAGGCTGGCCGGGGTTGAAGAAGCGTATCCCGTCGAAGTGGTCGCTGGGCGGTCCCTGGTAGTAGCGGTTCCTCGGCATCGCGCTCACTTAGCGGGGACTACCTTGGGTAGCGACTGGCCCGCATGGTATCTCTCCGTCTGCAGAGCGGCTGAGCTGGGTCTCCGATCGTCGAACTAACCAGCCGACATGCGCAGATCATCGGCTCCGCCCACCAAGGCCGGCTACCAGACGGAGATGAACGGGCGTCCGGAAGCGGTTGAGCGCCCCTAAATGGTGGCTTGTGGGTCAACTTTAAAGGAAGCTCTCGCCCGCGTGCTCGCGGAACCGCTCATGATCGCGCACATACTCCGCCACCATCTCGAGAGACGAATGCCGACTGTGTTCCTTCATCTTGAAGAGGTTGGCATTCTGCCGTCCCGCCTCGGTAAGGAACCCCGCGCGAAGTGAGTGACCTGAGAACAGCTCAGGCGGGTACCCGGCGGCGACCGCAGCGGCCTTGACGACCAAAGCGACGCCTTGGGCGCTCATGGCAACTTCGGTGAGCCTTCCCTGTGGGGTTAGTTTTCGAAATACCGGCCCACCGGTGATGCCAGCCTTCTCCAGCCAGGCGCGGTAATGCCGCACCGGCTCCAGCCGCTGCCCATCCGGAATTGCTACGGTGTAACCCTTGCCGTCCTGGTCGGTCTTTGATGCAGCGATCCGCACCAGAAGCCCGCGACTGTCCTGGCTCACATGGCCGACTGTGATCGCCACCAGCTCTGAGCGCCGGAACGCGCCCGCCATCCCGATCGCGAGAAGCGCGCGGTCCCGGTAGCCGCGCAGATCCGGGTCGACGATCGCGCGTACCATATCGCGCAGCACGTCACCGTCTGCGGGCCGCTTCTTGCCAGGCAGCTCGCCGCGCTTGCCCTTGCGGATGCCGCGCATCGCGCGCTCGAGGCGAGCCGCGTCGGGCTGCGAGGTCGGTGGCTCGACGTCGGCGGCTCGGTGCGCGAACACGATCGCAGCAAGCCGCCGGCCGATCGTCGCGCGGCCGAGCGGCACCGGCTCCTTGCGCGGCAGCACCGTCCCGCGCTTGGTTCGGCGGAGCTCCTGAGGACTGAACCCGCTCTCGGCGAGCAGCGTCAGGAACGCGGCGACCGTCGCCGGCGTCGCTGGGAGCGGCCGATAGCCGCTTTCCTGGCACCACGCGCAGAACAGCCGCCAGTCCGACTTGTAGGCGTGCAGGGTCGCGTCGGCGGACGCCCGGCGGACATAGTCGTCGACGCGCTCGCGATCGCCGGGCGCGAGCTGCGGGAGATAGGGTTCGAGCGACTGAACCTGGTCGACGACCACCAGCGCGTCAGCCACGATCGCGTCCAGGTCCGCGCGGTCGACGCGAGCCGCATCATCGATGTCATCATCGGCCAAGCCGACCTCCTGCGCCGCGTGCTCATCCAACCGGCCGGTGAGTGAGGCCGCCCAGAAATCCGCGAAACGGGCTAACCGATCACCGGAATCTGTGCCAGCATGTAATTAGCGGGAATCAGTGTTATCGCTAATTATATGCGTTGGCAGGTGAGCATGTTCATACCACGCAGGCTAGTCGTGTCATAGGCCGGCAGGATGGCATAAAACGACTTCTGGTGCGCAGTACCGCCCCAACGGTATAACCATCCAATTATGCCACCTCACAGGGCCAAGTGTCGCATGTCCTTGCAAGTGAACATAACGGCCAACAGGCGCATAAGCCTGCCCGCCGGCATTCGTAAGCGGCTGGGCCTTGAAGGCGGCGGCGCGGTGCTGATCGAGGAAACTGCCGATGGTGTGATCCTGCGCACTGTCAGTCAGGCGGTGGCACGCGCGCAGGCGATCGCCAAGAAGTACACTGATCACCCGGACGTTTCGGTCGACGCTTTCCTCGTGAGCCGGCGCTCGGACAGCGGCGACTGACCAGCGCGGTCAAGGACGCCTCCGCTGTTATCGCCTTGCTCAAGAGAGAGCGCGGAGGAAGCAAAGTGATGGCTGTTGTGGCCGACGCGGCGCTGGGCGTGTTCAACCAGGCCGAAGTCGTAAGCCATTTCGTTCATCTTGGCGCACCGGTTAAGGAGACTCACTCAATGCTCGCGGCCTTTGCAGTGCTGGCGGCCGACGAGGAGCTGAGCTGGGATGCCGGCGCGCTCAGAGCGGTGACCAGTTCGGCCGGCCTCTCTCTTGGCGACCGCTTCTGTCTGGCGCTGTCCAAGCGCCTCGGCGTACCGGCCTACATCGCCGATCGTGCGTGGAAGGATGTCGCCAGCGATGTTGGGGTGAGGGTTGCGGTTATCCGGTAGGGCAACGACGCATGGCAGCAGCAGTTCGAGGCGCTATCCCGGCATGACAGATATCACCGGATCCGTAGCGCGCTATGAGGATTGGCTCCGCGCGCAGCTTGGGGACGAGCTGGTAGAGGGCGATCTCGCCCGCAAACACGATCGAATGCGATCAAGCGCGTTCGCGTTTTTGCGTGCGACTTACTGGCGATGGTCTGAGACCATCGGGTCCATCTGTCCCGAAGCTTTGTTGGCGCCGGCGATCCTCGCGATCGGCGACACGCACCTCGAGAACTTCGGAACGTGGCGAGACGCCGATGGCCGACTTGTCTGGGGTGCAAACGACTTCGACGAGGCGGCGGTCATGCCCTACGTCCTCGACCTGATCCGGCTGGCCGCGTCGGCGATGCTTGCAAGCAATGCGGGGCCGAAGGGCGCGATCTGCGATGCGATCTGGAACGGTTATGCCGCCGGCCTCGCTGCTCCGGCGCGGTGATCCTGGAGCGGGATCATCGTTGGCTCCGGGAGACCATCCTGCTGCCGGAGAAAGAGCGCGCCAAATGGTGGGCGAAGCTCGACCGGAGCGCAGGGCCAGTGCCTCTTCGGTTCCAGACGGCGCTTACCGCCGCAATGCCCGAGCGAGACCTTTCCATCACGATGTACGCTCGGTCGGCGGGAACCGGTAGCCTCGGCCGCCCGCGCTATGTTGCGGTTGCCGAGTGGCTCGGTGGACCTGTCGTGCGCGAGGGCAAGGCGATCCTGCCGGCCGCTTGGGCCACCTTCGGGCCAGGCAAATCATGTTCGATCAAGGCCGGTGATATCGCGGCCGGGCGCAATCGTGCGGTCGATCCGCACTACTGCATCGTGAACGAACTCGTCGTTCGTCGTCTCTCGCCCAACAGTCGGAAGATTGAAGTGGAGGATGCCGGCGACCTGCTGATGTCGCCGGATCTGCTCAAGCTCATGGGCAGGGAGATCGCCTGCTGTCATGCAGGGGATAGCGCGCTGGTCGCCGCAGTCCGCGATGACGTGAAACAGAGGGATGGGCGCTGTTTGGAGAAAGCGGCTCGAGCGGCCGCCGACGCGATAATGCGCGACTACGAGGCCTACGCCTAATCGGCGCCCGTCGCGCTCGCTTTGAGCCTCAGACCCCCCGCGGTTCTCGGCTTCCGCCGTCCGGCGTCACGGCGCAGTGAGCCTCAATAGCCAACCCCCGACTACTCGTTCGTGGTCGATTGAGGATGGCCGCTTGGTCAGACTTAGGGGGCACCCCGTGCGGGGCAACTCCGCTTCGGAACCAATCGAGGAGCGGGACGACGAGCTTCGGCCGCGCCACCTGCCACCGACGCGTTGCGCACCGTGCGCTTCGACGCAGAAGCCCTATCGAGGGGGGGCAGCAGGAGCTGAACGAAACGCTGTTTTTTGTCGCGCCCTGTGCCATAGCGGTGGTGCTCAGGGCGGCTTGAATACCGTCCTTAGCCCGCGCGTGCGGTCGAACACTGGGTCCCCGGCTTTGTCGGGCGGCCCGCGGAATACAACACTCCGCCGGGTGACCGGTGCGGGGAATACGTGGGGCGTGGTTACCAGTGTTCCCGCGTATTCAACCGTCCCGGCAGCGGCGGTTGATGGAATGCGGCTCATGGCGGTGATCAGATGGGTGTTGGTACGGCTCCGAAGCTATCAGTCGCGATTGCAGCGGCGGAGGCTGCCGAATGCGGAAGCTCTGCGGTATGAGGAAGTGGTGCAGGCGCAGGGTGACTGGTTGGCTCTTCTCGCCACCATCCTTGAGCGTGAGCGTGTAATCACGGGAGATGAATTGGCGCGCTCCTTGGCCGAATACGCCGCCGTCACCGCTGCAGATCGGCCGGCGGAAGGACGCATCCTGGCTTTCTGGGCCTCGCGGCTGCAGGACACCGCCGCCAGCCTGCGGGACTTTCCAACCGTTCACTAAGGCGGCGCTGCTGCGGCGATCGGCGATGACCTAAGTCCCTCTTTTCGCCTTCTGACGACGGTCAGCATGCCGCTTTGCCCACGAGTTCGGCGGACAAAAGGCCTAGCGGCCGAGTGCGCCACGTCACATGGCAGCGTTAGCGTCCCGCCGGCCGAAAATCATAGGGCGGCGTCGCAATCCGCGGTCCCTGAACGCAGGGCTGGAAAAGGGATCGAACCGACCCGCGGGAGGCGTCAGTGCGACCGACGTGGATAGCGTCTGGAGTGAAACCGTTCCGAACTGTCGCGTGTTTTCAGGGGCATGCCGACCGTTGAACCCGGTGGCCGCTCAATCGAGCGAAGCCCGCCTCCGCCGGTCATGGACCAGGATCCGTTGCAGCGCGTCGCCGTCCTCACCGATCGACAGCGTTCCTACCTTCGCCTGGTGCTTCAGAACCGCAGTTCAAAGGAGATAGCTGCTGCGACCGGCAGCAGCCATCGGGCGGTCGACAAACAGTTGCTGAAGGCCAACGGGGTGCTCGGCGTCTCTACCCGCTTTGAGGCGGCTCGCCTCCTGGCGGATTACGATGCCGGGGTAGAGCCTTTGCACCCTGCAACCGACCTACCTTCCTCCACGCCGATCTTCCCGCTTCCATCGCCCCTGCCGACCGCAAAGGCGGCAGTGAACATGTTGACCTGGAAGCAGATCGCCCTTTGGACCGCGATCATCGCGATCGCGACCCCTCTGGGGCTGACCGCCGCTGGCATGGCCATCCTGACGCTGCTCGTCCTGCTCGGTTTCAAACCACTGTAGCGGACGCCCCGCGTCCGAGGAGGCGTAATGCACGGACTTTCAAATACGAGCCGGATCATCGCGGACGAGCTTCGCAAGGCGGAACGGTCAATCAATCTCGCCGCGCGCGACACCGCGCAGTTCCTGCTGACAACGCTGGATGCGACAGAGGTCCATCGGGTCTCGCCGGCCATGACGCAGCGCACCGTGAAGGCAGCCGTGGCGGCACTCGGGGCCTTGTTGGACGGGCAAGATCACATGGCGATCCGGGCGCACGTTGCAATCGAGAAGGTAGGCCGTCAGCTTGGCTTATCGGAGACGAGCTGGGGCGAGAATCTACCGAAGCCGGCAATGGCATCGGTAGAGGAGAGGGAGCTGCAGCCGGAATGACGCTCTTGGGGCGGCGAAGTAGCCTATGACAGTTCAGGTCCTGCTCGCAGTCTCCTTCAACATCGTCATGACGATCGTTCTGCTTTTCGCGTCCATGCGAGGCGGCAGGCCCGAGCGTCTGGGAGTGTTGATAAATCTAGCGGGCTTCGGTGCCACGACGCTCTTCCGGCTGACGGCTCCTGCTCTCGGCTGGGCGCCCGGCCAGGGAGGGATCTTCGCTATCGACGCCTCCGTTGCGGTCGGCTTCTTCTGGCTGGGGATGACTACAATCCGCTTCTGGCCGATTTGGGCGGCCGGGTTCGCAGTCGCAGACCTCTTCATGAGCGTCTGCGGCGCGCTCCTGCCGCGCGTCCCGCTCTTCGCTTATCACACCGGGCTCGGAGTCTACGCCTACCTGGCACTCGGGGCCCTCGCGCTCGGCACTTGGCGCTTGCCGCTGATGGCCGAGCCTTACCTCCGAAATGGATCGAGGCGATCATGGCTACGGCATCTAGAGGAGACGAACTGATAGAGGTTGTTGTTCGCCTCCCGCGTAAGGCGGTCGAAGACACGCTGCTGACCGCACGCGCCTCAAACCAGGAAGGCGCTGAACGCCGCCTGCTTGCTGCCAGGGCGATACTGGCGGGCCGTCGTCGGAGGGCCAGCAGGTTTACCGGCGTGAGATTCTACGATCCGAGTTGGGACATGCTTTTGGAGATCTACGTTGCGAGGCACGAACAGCGGGTGCTCGCGGTTTCGCAACTCTGTAGTCTCAGCGTAATTACTCACCCCCTTGCGGATGAGCGCGATCGCTGATTCAGAGGGGTTA
>NZ_CAXSHM010000073.1:0-6660 GCF_964237335.1 uncultured Sphingomonas sp. | reverse complement strand
CGCAGGCGGTCACCTTGATGATCGCGTCGCGTGGATGTTTGATCTCGGGGTCCGCGACGGTGTCGACGCGGACGTCGCCTTTACCGTGCCAGCAGAGTGCGCGCATGTTTCTTCTCCATGTGAGCAGGAGCTCCACCGGATTCGGAAAAGCGACTGAGCCGGGACAACGTCCCTAATCGCGGAACGGGCTCGGGTATCTCGTGGACATCGCCCTACTCGAGGCTGACCGGCCCGCTCATCGCCGGCCAGTCGGAGTAGCCGACCGAACCACCACCGTACCAATATTGCTTCGGCGCTTCGGCAAGCGGGGCCCCGGTACGCAGGCGCTCGACGAGATCGGGATTGGCGAGAAACGGCCGGCCGAAGCTAAACAGATCGGCGTCGCCGTTGGCCAGCGTCTCTTCGGCGAGATCGAGCGTGTACTGGTTGTTGGCGACGTAGGCACCGGCGAAGCGCTTGCGCAGCTCCTGAAAGTCAATGCCATCGGGCACGTCGCGCGTCTGCTGGGTCACGCCTTCGATGTCGTGGATGTAGAGCAGGCCGATCTCGGACAGCGCGTCTACGAACGCATCAAACGTCTGCCCGGGCTGGCTGTCGAGCGGCGTCTTGCCGGGCTCGGTGGTTGCCGGCGAGATGCGGATGCCGACCCGCTTCGCGCCCCAGACTCCAACCACGGCACGCACCACGTCGAGCGGAAAGCGCAGGCGGTTCTCGATTGATCCGCCATAGATGTCCGTGCGCCGGTTAGTGCTGTCGCGGATGAACTGCTCGAGAAGGTAGTTGTTCGCGGCATGAACTTCGACGCCGTCAAAGCCGGCTGCCTTCGCCTGCTGGGCGGCATGGCGGTAATCCTCGACGATGCCCGGCATCTCGTCGGTCTCGAGCGCACGCGGGGTGACGAAATCCTTGAGGCCGTCGTTGGTGAACGCCTGTCCTTCTGCCGCTATGGCGGATGGCGCGACGGGAAGCGCGCCTCCGTGCAGATCAGGATGCGAGATGCGGCCGGTGTGCCAGAGCTGAAGGAAGATCAACGCGCCGCGCCGATGCACGGCCTCGACGATCGGACGCCATGCCGCGACCTGCGCCTCCGACCATATGCCGGGCGTCATAGCATAGCCGCGTGCCTGGGCCGAGATGTTGGTCGCCTCGGTGATGATGAGGCCAGCGTCGGCACGCTGGCCATAGTAATCAGCGGCGAAGCCGGGCGGCACACCGTCGTCGTTCGAGCGGCTGCGTGTCAGCGGCGCCATGACGATGCGGTTCTTGAGTTGCAGATCGCCAATCGTGACGGGTTGCAGGACGCGGCTGGCAGATGGGGCGGACAAGAGATGATCCTCCGTTGGAGCGACGAGACCCCAAACGAGGCAAGAGCTACAACGCGCGAGCGCCGGCTTGCTCCCGAAGGACTGAGGATGAGCGCCTACCGCAGCCCATATCGCATCCGATCATCTACAGCCGCGGCGGTCACTGAACGGCTCGGACGCGAGCTGAACAAACGTCGGAAGTTGGGGAACGACAATGACCCGCTGAACGGCCGCAAGTGGGTCTTCTAGCTTCCATAACGCCGCATTCTGCTGTCCGATCGAGCGGAACGATCGCTCCGTCCGGCGCGTCAGAGTGTTCGCAGCAAAGGATCCTTGAGCATGAACAATAGCACGTCGCGCGTTGTCATCACCGGGGCGTCCAGCGGTATTGGTGCCGCCACCGCGATCGCATTTGCCAAAACGGGAGCTCGCCTTCTACTCGCTGCTCGCGGGGAGCCGGGCTTGAAGGACATTGCGCAGCATTGCCGCGATGCCGGTGGCTCGGCCGATATCCGCCAAGTCGACACTACCGATGCTGCAGCGGTCGCCAAGCTGGCTTCAGATGCTCGCGATTTACTGGGCGGCATCGACCTTTGGTTCAGCTGTGTTGGCGTCGGCGTGGTCGGCCGTTACGAGGACGTGCCGATTGCTGACCATCTACGCGTGATCGAAGCTAATCTCGTTAGCCACATGAACGACGCTCACGCCGTACTGCCCGTCTTCCTGGCGCAGAACCGGGGCACGTGGGTGAACATGATCTCGGTCGGCGGTTTCGTCGCGACGCCCTACGCGGCGGCCTACTCGGCCAGCAAGTTTGGGCTACGCGGGTTCAGCGAGGCGCTCAGAGGCGAGTTGTCGAAAAAGTCCCAGATCCATGTGTGCGACGTGTTCCCGACCTTCGTAGACACGCCTGGTGTCGATCACGCCGGCAACTACACCGGCGCCAAGCTCTCCCTTCCGCCTGGTTCGTTGGCACCGGAGACGGTGGCGAAGGCGGTCGTGCGGCTCGCACAGCGCCCGCGCAACATGACCGTCGTGGGCGTACCAGCCATTGCGCTGAAGCTCGCGCAGTTCGCCATGCCCAACCTCGGTGCCGCGACACTGAGCGGTTTCATGGATGTCTGGTCCGGTCACGCCGAGCTGGGCGAGGACACGTCAGGTACCCTCTTCGATCCTCCCGCCAGCGCAAGTGGCTCAGACGGGGGGAGGCGACACCCCGAACGACGGCGCAAGGCTGCAATCGTCGGCGTGACAGCCGGGCTGGCGGGTCTCGCCGCCGCTTTGGCATGGGCGGCCAACCGCAAGGATTGACCCGTTCGGCTAAATCCCAGTCAGTGTCGCATGCGCGTGGTGCAAGCTGGACAGCCGACCGGATTGAGAACGGCGGCAAGCCGCCGGGAATGAGCGTATCCGGGTCATGATCATCCGGCTTCTGCTACTTTGATGAACGGCTTAGCTAGCCCACAGTAGAGCCGTGTCGGGCACACCCACGCGCGGACGTCGTAATAGCCCCGGCCCGTGTCTGACCCGCAACCGTCGCCGATGCGTTGATCGGCATGGACGCAAGATTGGTCGAGACCCGCAATGACGGAAGTAACGCCAAAGTCGCATGCACAGGAGGAAGGCGAGGCCTCGGTCGACACGTTCCGACAGGATCTCGGACCCTTCGTCGTGGCCGCCGAGAAGACACGTATGCCGATGGTGTTCGTCGACGAGGAGCCGGGTCATCCGGTCATTTTTGCGAACGACGCCTTTCTCAAGCTGACGGGGTATGTGCGTGAGGAAGTCCTCGCCAAGAGCTTCCAGTCGCTGCTGGCGGTCGGTGCCGACCCGGAAGGCATGCCCCTCGTCGAGGCGGCGTTTCGCGGCGAGTGCGAGCACGAACCGGAGATCCACTACAGACGAAAGAACGGGAGCGAGTTCTGGGCGTCGGTGTTCGTCAGCCCCGTATGCGACGACGGCGGCACGGTCGTTCAGCAGTTCGTGTCGTTCGTCGATCTCACCAGACACCGGCAGGAGAGCGCGCGGTGCCGGATGCTGATCGACGAACTCAATCACCGAGTGAAGAACACGCTGTCGACGGTACAGTCGATTGTGACCCAGGCGCTGCGCCGTCCGGCGGAGCCCGCCGCCATCCGGGAGGCTATCGAGTCGCGCATCATGGCGTTGTCGCGTTCGCACGACCTGCTCACCAGCGGCAACTGGGAGGGGGCGGGCCTGCACGACCTAGTCGACACCGCGTTGCACCCGTTCCAAGTGGTCGCCGGGCGTGCCGAACGCTTCACGATCATTGGGGACAACGTGCATCTGGCGCCGAACGCTACCCTGTCGATCGCGATCGCACTGCACGAACTCGCCACCAACGCCGTCAAATACGGCGCCTTTTCCAACGACGCCGGCACGATCGCGATCGACTGGACGGTTTCGCGGGCGGCGGGCGGGGAACGTCTCGAGCTACGATGGCGGGAGCGTGACGGTCCCCCGGTGGCCCAGCCGACCCACAAGGGATTCGGCTCGTGGGTCATCGAGCGCGGGCTGGCGCACGAGCTGAGCGGCAGGGTGGCACTCGATTACCAGCTGCAGGGAGTGATCTGTACGATCGATTTCCCTTTGCCTGCCGAGGTGGATGCATGACCGACATGCTCGCTGGGTGCCGGATCCTGATCGTCGAGGACGAGATGCTCGTCCTGATGAACATCGAGCTGGCGCTTGAGGATCTCGGCTGCACCACGATCAGCACCGCCGCCACCGTCCCCGAGGCGCTCGCGCTGCTTGCCGATCAAAACTTCCATGCGGCGATGATCGACGTCAATCTGGGTGGCGAGAAGAGCTATCCGATCGCCGATAGGCTGGCACAGCGCGGCATCCCGTTTGCATTCTCCACGGGCTACAGCGGCCACGGCGATCGTGTTGAGTTCGAAGGCAGACCCATGCTCAGGAAGCCATACCTACCCGCGGAATTGGCTGCCGTATTCGGGCAACTGGTCTTGGAACCGCCCCGACCGGGTACAGCGTAGCGTCCGCTTTGACCTATTCGGCGTAGGCCCGAGGTCACGGGTTCAAACGGCAGAAACACCTCACTTTCTTCGTTTGGTACCGGAACCGGGAGCGGCTTGTATTGCTCTTTAGCCAATATGAACAAGCGGCTGGAGTCGGTAACGGGCCGAAAGCCTCTAAATGTCGCTTTATGGGTCGTCTCAATACTGTCCGGTGGCCGCCAGATGCAGCCGCTTAGTCCTGCCTGATGGTGTGAGCGAGCGGTCACGCTGCTGCCGGTGAGAGTGACCCGGTCGCTGGTCGGCGCGATTATAGTTCTGTAGGGTGCTGGCCGTGACCGGCTGCTACCTTTACCCGCCCGCGTGAAGCCGCTCCCCTCGCGATTTCGCCGTCTCGACGAGGCACTCGCCAGCCTGCCGCTCGACGAACCCATGCTGCTGACCGAGCTGGACGGGTTCCTGACCGGTATCCTGGTCTGCCCCGAACTCATCATGCCTGCCGAGTGGCTGCCGGTCGTATGGGGAAGCGAGGCAATGGAATCGGCGCCGTTCGACGATCCCGCCGATCTGCAGTGGTTCGCAGACGCGGTGCTCGCGCGGTACAATGAGATCGTACGCGATCTTGGTCGCGGCAGGCTCAAGCCGATCTTCGACACTGACGAGCGTAACGGCGAGACGCTGTGGGAGTTCTGGATCGACGGGTTCGCGCAGGCCATGGACCTGCGGCCCGACGAATGGGCGGCGCTGGCTGACGGCAACGACCAGGATGCGGCCGACGCGCTTTCGTGCTTGTCGCTACTCATCGCGGTGGCCGGCGGCCAGAGCGAGCTCGACAGCGTTCAGCTGGACACGGTGCATGACGAAGCGCCCACTGACGTCGCCGAGCTGGTGCTGCGGCTGCATGCGGCGCGCCTGCGCGGCGGGGTCACTGCGCATGACAGCGCCGCACAAAGCGCTGCACAGCCCGTCAAGGTTAGCCGCAACGACCCTTGTCGTTGCGGCTCGGGAAAGAAGTCCAAGCGCTGCTGCGGGTAGCGTCCGGCGATGGACCGTCTCATTGATTGGCGACCCGGGGCCTCAGCCCGGTCGCCCACCGGATCAGGTGTTACCTGCCGTCTCGTGCGCCGCTTTGTTGCGTGCGCGGCTCTCAGCCGCTTTCTGCCCGCGTAGGCGCGCTGCTTCCGGACTGATCCCACTCGACCGCTTGGGCTTCTCGATCGCGACGCTGTGGCCGGCGACCGACGCGCCACTCTCGATGGCGGCGATCTCGCCGTCCAGCTCGCCTTCGTCGACCGCGTGACGGAACGCCGCCAGGAATGCCGGGAAGTCTACGCTCTCGACGTGGCTGGTCGTGCTGCCGTTGAGCACCAGCGGCGTCCCCTTCAGCTTGGGGCTGAACGCCACGACGCCGTTGTTGACCACCCACCACTTGTTCGGAACACGAGTCCGGCCGTTGGTGAACTGGTCGAGGGTCGAGTCGATGCCCTTGAGCAGCGGCTTGCGCGCAGCGACGGGATCACGCGGCTTGGTGTTGAACTGCTCTTCCAGCCCTTCTTTCACGAACGCGAACATGTCTTTCAGTGCCATACGATCCTCCGTTTGGATGACGCCCGGTAGACACACGACCAGTGTTCACGCAACACTTCGTCAGCAGGTCGAGCACCTCATGCCAACTTAGCTGGGATGTGCTGCGCTCTCTGCGGTATCGCTACCCTCTTCAGTGGGCGTCATGGCTGGATCGTAAGCTGTGTCATCGGCTTCGACGCCCGCCATCATCGTGGACTCGGCGTCGTCGGCGTCGTCGGCGAGCTTCATCTGCTCGTAGGCGACCTCAAGGTCGGCAACGCCTGAGCCGGTCGGCAGGATTGGCAGATCGCTGAGGCTCGCCGGCGCCATGCCTGTGTTCGGATCGGCCATGATTATCTCCTGGTTTGTGGGGAACAGGTGCAGGCGGCGTGATCGCAGCACGTTGGTTGCCCTGTGCCGCGAGAACAAACGCTCGCCACCCGGATCGGGCCGCAACTGATCGATTACGTCACCATCAGGTATTCCGTCCGGCATCTTGCTGGAAGGGAGGTGCCCATCGTTGAACCAGCTCGCATCGGCCTCAGCGTTTGGGCCACGCAAACGAAGCGCACGCCGCGAGTATCTCCGACCCTGATTGCAGTGCGGATCCGCATAGTCGGAGCGAAATCGATCTTGATCTAAGTAAGTCCTGGTTTGATGGGCGTTTAAGACTTTCCGGGCATATCAGCGTCATGGAGATGCGCAAAATCTGCAGCGGGTGCCGCGATGGCGTCGATTTCGGGGACTGTCAGGATTTCCGTGTGTGGGCGGGCGGTTGAACATTACGCCGCCAT
>NZ_CAXSHM010000072.1:0-6958 GCF_964237335.1 uncultured Sphingomonas sp. | reverse complement strand
TGCGGTCGGTCGATGGCGGCTTCGACGATGTCCGCGACGTCTTGGCCGGCCGCTGCAGACGCAGAACCAGCTCGATCAGCTCCTCGCGGCTCAGGCGCTCGAGATCGGGACGACCCATGACCCCGTTGAATCAGCGATCTCGCCCAGCCGCAAGGGGGTGGGTAATTACGTCCGCGAACAGCTCGCTGCCGTTGACGAAGCTGCTTTCGTCCGACGCGAGGAACAACGCGGCGGCGGCGATCTCGTCCGGCCGTCCCATGCGGCCGAGCGGGGTCGCGGCTTCCATCGCCGCCACGAACTGCCGGTCCTGCTCCTCATTCGCCGCCAGGCCGTGCAGCCCAGGCGTCGACGTGGCGCCGGGCGCGAGCACGTTGACGCGAATGTGCCGGGGCGCGAGATCGAGAATCCAGCCGCGGGCGAAGTTGCGGACGGCGGCCTTGCTGGCGCCGTAGACGCTGAACGCCGGCGCACCCGTGATGCCCATGGTCGAGCCGGTCAGGATCACCGATGCGCCGTCGACGAGCAGCGGCAGCGCCTTCTGGACGGTGAACAGCGTGCCTTTCACGTTGGTGTCGAAGATACGATCGTAGTGCGCCTCCGTGATGTCCGCGAGGGCGGCGAAGTCGCCGCCTCCCGCATTGGCGAGCAGCACGTCGATGCGGCCAGCGTCGTCCCGCACGATCTCGTAGAGCCGATCGAGGTCCGCGAGGTCGGCGACATCGCCCCGAACACCGCGCGCATCGCCGCCCACCTCGGCCACCGCTGCGTCGAGCTCCGCCTGCCGGCGCCCGGTCATGAACAGGCGCGCGCCTTCCTGGGCGAAGCGCTTCGCGCACGCTAGGCCGATGCCGCTATTGGCGCCCGTGACCACTGCCACCTTGCCGTCGAGCCTGCCCATGTTCGTCTCCATCCGTTGTTCGAGGGGGACATGGGCCAGCGCTGCCGATCAGACTAGAACCTACCTGGAGGTAAGTGTAAGATCGATACGATGAATACCCCCGAACCCGTCTGCGGCCTCGACGTCGCGCTTGCCGTGATGGGCGGCAAGTGGAAGCCGTTGATCCTCTACCACCTCCAGGGCGGGCCTCGCCGGTTCGGCGAGCTGAAGCGTCGGGTGATGGGGATCAGCGAGAAGGTGCTGATCCAGCAGTTGCGCGAGCTGGTCGCGGCGGGCGTGCTCACCCGGCGCGACCACCAGCGGGTGCCGCCGATGGTGGACTATACGATGACGCCGTTCGGGCTCACGCTTGCCGCGGCGCTGATGCCGCTATGCGTATGGGGCAGCGAGCATCGCGCGGAGGTGGAACGCGCCGTCAACTCACCTTCGAGCGGTGACCAAACCGGCGCAGGACCAGTCGAGCAAGCACTTTCGTAACTCACGCGGGGCTTCGCGCCGCATCGGTGGACGCTATTCAGCTCCCATGGTGACTGAAAGCCTTCTTGGCCACGACGCCGAGTGACTGGTGCCGTCCGAGACTGTATGAGGAACTGACGGCCTTTCCGGATGCCCACGCATGATCAGCTTGCTTCTTGCCGCCATCGCCGTCCTTCAGAGCGCTGCGCCTCCCGCCGTGACGCAGGACATGCCGAGCGACCCTGCTCACCGGGCGGCGATGACGGCAGTGCCCATTCCAAGCGGCGGAACGGCGCTGAACACGGTGCTCTACGTTGCCGCCGGCGCGGCTCCGCATCCGACGGTGCTGCTGCTGCACGGCTTTCCCGGCAACGAGCAGAACCTGGATCTCGCCCAGGCGATGCGTCGGGCGGGATGGAATGTCCTGACGCTTCACTATCGCGGCTCCTGGGGCACGCCGGGCAGCTTCAGCTTCCATCACGTTCTTGAGGACGCCGACGCCGCGCTGGCCTGGCTTCGCAGCTCGGACGGACGGGCGGCCGGCGTCGATCCCGGCCATATCGTGGTCATCGGCCACAGCATGGGCGGCATGGCCACCGCCTATGAGGCCGGACACGACCGAGCGATCATCGGCGCGGGACTGATCTCGGCGGCGGGCATGAACCTGTTCACGGGACCTCGGGCAAAGATGATCAAGGCGCTGGGCGACGAATATGGCGCGGGCACGATGCACACCCTGGCCGGAACGTCTCCGGAGGCGCTGTACGATGAGGTGAAGGCCGATCCCAAGCCGTTCACGCTGAACACCTACGCCGCCGGAGCGGCGATGAAACCGATCCTGGTGGTCAGCTCCGACGATGGCCTCCAGCCGGTCGACGACGGCTTCGCCGCCGCCGTGACGGCATCGGGCGGGTCACCGCGACGGGCGCATCTGGCCACCGACCACAGCTATTCCGACAGGCGGATCGCTTTGGAGACGATCGTCATCGACTGGCTCGCCACGCTGCCCGGCGCACCGAAGCCGCTAGCGGGAAGTTGAACCGGCCGGGTCGACCCAGAATCAGACGTTCGCGTTCATTCTCGGCTTCGCAGCTTCTGCCATCCGTTCAGGCCGAAGTGCCACAGGCTTTACGCAACGACGGTGACCCGGAATAGCGGTGATCGGCCGAGGTCCGCGATGGACGGCATCTCGCCATCCGGCTTAGGTGTTGCACGGATCGCGATTGGCAGCGGAGCAGAGCATGCGAGAACTGGTTGCAGGAGCCGCGATGGCGCTGGCGATGGCGCTGGCTTGGGCGCTTCCCAGCGCCGCGCAGGACACGCCGGCGGCGACTGCGGCGCCGCGCGACTGGACGGCGACGCTCAGGGGCGACGCGCAGGCGTTCCACGACCGGATCGCGGCGGACCATCCCGGGCCCTACAACCGGCTCGACCCTGGCTTCACGCAGCGCAACGACCGGGCTTTCGCGGCCGTGCTCGCCCGTGCGGCGCAGGTGCGCGACTTTTCCGGCTACCTCTGGGCGATGCGCGGCTATGTCGCGAGCTTTGACGATGGCCACGTCCAGTTCGCGGCGATGAAGGATCTGCCCGCGCCGCCCGCGCTTTGGCCGGGTTTCCTGACCGGGATCGATGCCACGGGCCGGCAAGTGGTGATGACGCGCGCGCCCGACGCGCCGGTGCCGCTCGGTGCAGGGCTCGTGTCATGCGACGGTGTGGAGGCCGACCGGCTGCTGGCGACTGACGTCGGCGCGTTCTATGGCCGCTGGACGCTCGCCTCCCAGCGGATACGCCGGGCGGGGCTGTTGTTCGTCGACACGGGCAACCCGTTCATCAACCGGCCCGTGCGGTGCCGCTTCGCCGTCGAGGACAAGCCGGTCGAGGTGGTGCTGCAATGGCGGCCGCTCGACGAGGCTGAACGGTTGCGCCGCGTCGACGAGACCGCCCCGTCGGCCCATCTGGACCCCGGCGCCCGCACGCTCCCCGACGGCACGCGGTGGTTCGCGCTGCCGAGTTTCGACGGGGATCCCGAAGGCGATACCGCCAAGGCGCTCAACCCGATGATCGCGGCCATGCGCCGGGACCGCACGGCGCTGCTCGGCGCGCCACGGGTCGTCTTCGACCTGCGCGGCAACACCGGCGGCTCGTCGGACTGGTCGGCCGACATGGCCAGGGCGCTCTGGGGCGAGTCAGCGGTCAAGGCCGCCGATCTCGGCAAACCCTATGTCGAGTGGCGCGCGTCCGACGACAACATTGCGACGATCGCGAAGTACAAGGCGGAGTGGGAGAAGTCGCCGAACACGTCGCCCGACGCGCTACGCTGGGCGCGATCTTCGCTCGCGGGACTGACGGCCGCGCGCGATGCCGGCCAGCCGTTGTGGCGCGAGCCGGATGATCCCGCGGAGGTGAAGGAGACGTCCCGTCCGACGTCGGGCAGGACGACAGCGCCTGTCTACGTCCTGACCGACTGGAGCTGCGCGTCGGCGTGCCTCGACGCGGTTGACCTGTGGAAGGCGCTGGGCGGCATCGTCGTCGGGCGCGAGACCAGCGCCGATACCGACTATCTGGAGGTTGGCGGCGGCCCCCTCCCTAGCGGGCTGGCGATGGTCGGCGTGCCGATGAAGGTGTGGCGCGGGCGGCCCCGCGGTTCCAACGTGCCGCAGGCGCCGCGCTACCGCTTCGGCGGCGCGATGAGCGACACGTCGGCCCTGGAGCGCTGGGTCGCCTCGCTCCCGCACCAGGCTTCCTGAGGCCGCCGTTTCCGAGAGCGACGAAGGCGGGTTCGTCCTCTGAGTAGGGCGGTGCGTAGGCACTCGTGGACAACTGCGATGATAGCTTGCAGGGCGGCGAGCTGGCGCTTGTTCCTCGGAACTACCCGGTCCAGACGCGAGCGCATGAACCTTCTTCCGCGATGGGCAAGATGACCGGACAGCCGACCAGGTTGCTGCTCCTCGCCGTGGTGCCAGCGCTCCTGCTCGGCGGCGGATGGCTGTTCCTGCACAATCAGCCTGCAACTGGGTCAAGCCGTCCTGACGTCCCATCACCGATTGCTCCGTCGCCGCCGCGACCCGTTCCGCCGCCAGCATGGACCGCATCGCAGGTGGAGGATCTGCTAGGTGCCGTCGAGCAGGCGGATGCAGAGGGCCTGCGCGCGTCGGACTACCGGGTCGAGGCGCTTCGAGCGGCCGCCGGGCAGCGCCATCATGCGAGCATCGACGCGCTCGCCAACACGGCCGCGCTGGCGCTGGCGCATGATTTCGCCGCCGGCCGCGTGCGCAACCGGCACCGCTTTAACTGGTACATCGACTACGGCGGCCCGGGCACGGCCGAGCTGGAGCGCGGGATCATCGCGGCCCGAACACAGGGCAAGCTGAACGAGTGGCTGAACGGGCTGTTGCCGACCGCCCCGGCCTATCGCGCGCTGCGCGACGCGCTCGCGTCGACCGCGCCTGACGATCGGGACCGTCGCGATCGCATCCGCGCGAACATGGAGCGCTGGCGCTGGCTGCCCCGCGACTTCAGCAGCGCCGACCAGCTTTACGTGAATCTTCCCACCTATCGGCTTGACGTCGTGCAGCGTGGTCACACCATCGCCAGCTATCGGGCGGTGATCGGTGCGATCGACATGCCGACGCCGGCGCTGTCCGTGCCCGTCAGGCAGGTGATCGCCAATCCCGACTGGATTGTGCCCCAGAGCATCGTTCGCCGGTCACACCTGCGACCCGGCGCCTCCAGCAAGTACATCTTCACCACGCGCCCGGACGGGACGGTGCGGGTGCGCCAGAAGCCGGGGCCTGGCAACGCGCTCGGCCGGGTCAAGATCGTGTTCCCTAATCCGCTGGCGATTTATTTTCACGATACGCCGAGCAGGTCGCTGTTCGGCGCGAGCGAGCGGGCGTTCAGCCACGGCTGCGTCCGCGTGCAGAATATCGCAGCGCTTGCGGCGTCGCTCGTCGCCCGACCCGATCGGTTTGGCGACGCGCTGGCCGGCACGCAGACGCGCGGCTTCGCGCCGGCGCACGGCTGGCAGGCGAACATCGCGTACCTGACGCTGGTACCGGACGAGGCGGGGCGCCTCGTCGATGTCGGCGACCCTTACCGAATGGACGAGCTGCTGGCCGGCGCGCTCGACGGACGGGCGGCACCGGGCAAAGCACCAGCACCACTTGCACCGGCCGTACCGAAGTCGGCGACCGAGCCGCTGCCTGAGCCGCCGAGCGATCTCGGCCCGCGCAGCGATCCGGACGATGTTCTCATCAAATCGCCGGCCGTCGACCCGGCAGTGGCAACCCTGGAGAATGGCCCGTCGCCCGCTGCCGTCAGAACCGAAAATCCTAGCGTTGGACCTCGTCTGCCATAGTGTATGAACCTCCTATGTTCCGCGACGCCACCGCTGACGTTCCTGTCCAAGCTGCCCTGCCTGGGCCAGGTCGCGCCCCAGCTGATGGCCTCGACTTCGTCGTCATCGACGTCGAGACCGCCTGCTCGCGCGTCAGCAGCATATGCCAGATCGGCATTGTCGGCTTTCGCAGCGGCGTAGTCGTGCTCGAGTACGAGACCCTGCTCGACCCGCGCGATCACTTCAGCAGCTTCAATACCCGCATCCATGGCATCGCCGCGGACCATGTCGCGGGCAAGCCGTGCTTTGGCGACGTGCACCACGTCGTCGACGTCCACCTTGCCGGGCGAACCACGGTCGCGCATTCATATTTCGACAAGGGCGCGCTGGCGGCGGCATGCCGCGTGCACGATCGCAGGATGGTCGAGACGACTTGGCTCGACAGCGTTCGCGTCGCCAAGCGGGCCTGGCCGGAGCTTCCCAGCCACAAACTGAACGTGGTCTCGAAGCACCTCGGCATCCCGCTCCGGCACCACGACGCGCTGAGCGACGTTCGCGCCGCCGGTATGATCATCGTCAAGGCGATCGACCAGACCGGCATATCCCTCGCGGGATGGCTGGCGCCACCAGCCAGGCAGCGCGCCGCTCCAGCACCCTGCCCTGCACCGGATGGTCCGTTCAAGGGACATCGGGTCGCGATCGTCGGCCAGCCCCGGAACGGGCTTCTCGCCCGCCAGATCGCGGGCAGTGGCGGGCGCGTCGTCGCTGGCGTCGGCAATACGACCACAATCCTGGCGGTGATCGGCGACGAACCGTTCGGCTATGTGCGGTACGACGCGCAGTTCCGGAAAGCCGAGGAGCTACAGCGAACAGGCAGCGCGATCCGGATCATGTCGGAGCGTGAGATCGTGGAGCAGCTCGCCTAGCCCCTCGAGGTGCGCCTCACGAGAATAACGTCGAACCCGGATGTCTCGCTCGACCCAGATGCAGTCACTGGGAGTTGGTTTTTAGGATCCCACAATTTGCCGTTCGTTCAGCTCGAGCGGTCTTCGGGCGGCGGCCTATGAGATCGCCGCCAATACCTGTGGCTGCCGCTTCAGCTTCCAGCAAAGCTGAACCGACACCAAATGCGCGACAGGTCAAATCGTCAGGACGATCTTGCCGCCGCCGCCCTTCTCAAGTCGCTCGAGTGCGCTCCTGACCCCGCTGAGATGGTAATTACTCACCCCCTTGCGGATGAGCGCGATCGCTGATTCAGAGGGGTTATG
>NZ_CAXSHM010000071.1:6213-7144 GCF_964237335.1 uncultured Sphingomonas sp. | reverse complement strand
CGCAGGCGGTCACCTTGATGATCGCGTCGCGTGGATGTTTGATCTCGGGGTCCGCAACGGTGTCCACGCGGACGTCACCCTTACCGTGCCAGCATAGTGCCCGCATGCATCTTCTCCGTGTGGACAGAAGCTCCACCGTGATTGGAAAAGCATCCGAGCAGGTTCAACGTCCACCATTGCAAAAAGGGCTCGGGTGCCCGGCGGTCGTCATGCTCTAAGTCTGAAAGGAAAACGGCCGCAAAACGGATAACCGATTGTGGACCGCACCGTCCACGGTGCGAGTGACAGGAATGGGTCTTCCAGGCTTTGAGCGTTTGGATTTCTTGAGACGGCGCGAACTTCCAATCACCCGCCGGTCAGCGCCTCGAACTCGATTGCGTCATGAGCACAGAAGATGCGCACCGCACTCGCCTGATCGATGGAGAGTTCACGGATGCGCCGCTGGTTGGCGATACGCGCGTCCCGGTCGACCTGCATCAGGTTCTGATAGGCGCGCATGCCCGGTGGGCACACCCGCGCTGCGCCGCCGATCTCGCCATGGTGGAAATAGGCATCGCCGGCGTAGAAGAGCCAGCGCCCGTCGCGTGTGGACCTGCAGCTGTTTCCAGCCTTCCTCGAACCACGCCGCCTTGCCGAGGAGGCCTGACCGCGGTCGTGCAGGAGGTACACATCCAGGGCATCTCGACCCGGTCGGTCGATGGTCTGGCGAAAGCGATGGGGATGAGCGGCATTTCCAAGAGCCAGGTGAGCCGGCTCTGCGAGGAGATCGACGTGCGCGTGAAAGGCGTTCCTCGACCGCCGCATCCAGGGCGACTAGCCACATGTTCTTCATCATTGACGTTCGCCATCGCCCCCGCGGGGGGGGGGGGGGGGGGTGGGGGGGGCGGGGGGGGGCCTTTTGCCCCCCCTTTTCCCACCCCGGTGGCGCGGC
>NZ_CAXSHM010000071.1:0-6203 GCF_964237335.1 uncultured Sphingomonas sp. | reverse complement strand
TTGGGGCTTGCCCCCGCCCCCGGGGGGGGGGGGGGGGGGCTGTTCGGTGCCGATCGGGGTCCCTGTTCGACGCCTATTTACAATCCAGTAGAGCAGGCTCGAGCCCGTTGTCGCTGCGACAAAACCGCCAATCTCTTCCCATCGGGCGAGCAGGATGACGACAATCATGCTGCCGCAGCCGAAGACCGCCAAGAGCGGCAAGGCGGGAAGACTGAGCGGAGTTCCCGCCAGCGCAACGGCTCGCCGACGCAGAACCCATGCAGCGGCACAGCCGGCGGCATAGAGCCCGCAGGCGGACAGAACCGACAGGACGATCAGCGTCTCAAATGTGCCGGTGATGGCGAGCACGGCGGTAATCGCGGCATGGACGAAGACGGCGGCGCCCGGAACACCCGTCCGCGCCGAGACACGTCCCAACGCGCTCGGCAGGTACCCGTCACGCGCGAACGCGAACAGCACGCGCGGCGCCCCAAGGAGATCACTGCCCAGCCATGAGCCCATCGATATTGTGGCGCCGATGATCAGCAGAAGACTGAGCCGCGGGTCGATCGTCGCCATCGCATCGGCCAGCGGTGTTGTGGATCCCTGAAGCGCGCCGCCGAGCAACCCCTGAGCGATGACTTGAATAGCAATGTAGGTGAGCGCGACGAACGCCATCGCGCCGACCAGCCCCCGTGGCAGCGTGCGCGCCGGGTTCGCCACCTCGCCGCTGGCACCCAGGACGGTCTCCATGCCCTGAAATGCGAACAGGGACAGCAGCACCGCGCGGCCGATTCCGCTCACGTCGGGAGCGACCCCCTTGCTCAGGCGGGCGGGCGCGATGAACGCGGCGCCGACGACGATGAACACGAGCAGGGGCACCAGCTTGACCAGCGTAGCCGCCGCGATGATCCGTGACGCAGGCCGCGATCCCGAGAGGTTGATCGCCGCGAGTGTGCCGATTACCGTCACGATCACCGCTGCCTGAGCGCCGCTCCCCGCCAGCGAAGGCGCAAGCCGCCCCAGCGTCGATGCGAACGCCGAAGCGATGCCACCGGCGCCAAGCACACAGGCCAGCCACAGCAGCACCCCCGCGACGAAGCCGGCCAACGGCCCGAACGCCGCCTCGACATAGCCATATGCGCCGCCGCTGGTCGGAACACGGCTGCCCGCCTCGGCGAAGCACAGCACCACCGCTCCCATCGCAAGCGCGCACAAGAGATAAGCCAGGATCGCATAGGGCCCCGCCGCTCGGGCCATACCTGCGGGCAGCGTGAAAATCCCGGCCCCGATGACGACGTTGATGATTGCTGCCGCTAAACCGAACGGGCCGATGCCGCGGCGCAGGCCAGCATCGCGGCCCACGGCGATCGCATCGTCTGCTATCCGAAGGTCAGTCATCGCGCTTCTCCCGAGGCAATGTTGAGCACAGCGCACTTGCTGAGTCTCGTAGAACCGGATGCGTGCCAGGATGCCGGGTTCTCCGATGAGGTTACGACCTTTCCCCTGCGCACCGCTCCATCGTTGCCATTTGGCGCAGTTTCTCAGCTGTCTTGGAAAAGCGCGAGTGCTGCAGACGGCAGGATATCCGACATGTGAAAACGTGAGCGATGGCGTGCTGCGCAACCTACGGGACAAAGCCCCCTCGGGGCGCTAGTGATTGTCGAATGTCTGGTAGGGGGAACATCGCCATGGAAGAGGGCATCGCCGCTCTGTCACAAATCGTTCGAGCCAGCGAAGGCACCATAGTCGTTCGGTGGCGTGAACTGCTCGTGGCGTCCGGCGGGGGCGCGGGACGGATCAAGGGGGCCGAGCTTGAGAAGCAATGCCGTGACTTCCTGTCGGCGTTCGTCGCCGCGCTGAGCGCTGGGCCCACGAGCGTGACCGATCCCGCCTTTGCCATTGCTCGAGGCCTCCTGGGGGAGATCTCACGGTCACGGGCAATCCAAGGCTTCACACCGACCGAAACGGCGATGTTCGTCCTCTCGCTCAAGGAGCCGTTGTTCGAGCAGGTGCGGGCCAGCTACGCGGACGATGCGGCCCGTGTCGCAAGCGTCGGCTGGGAGATGACCCAGATCCTCGACCAGCTCGGCCTCTACACGATGGAAGTCTATCAGCGCAGTCGCGAGGAGGTCGTCCGTCGCCAACAGGACGAGATCGCCGAGCTGTCGACGCCGGTAGTCAAGCTTTGGGACGGTATCCTGGCCCTGCCGCTGATCGGGACATTGGACTCAGCCCGAACGCAGGTGGTGATGGAAAACTTGCTGCAGGCGATCGTCGATCATAGCGCCGATCTCGCCATCATCGACATCACGGGCGTTCCAACAGTCGACACGCTCGTCGCGCAGCATCTGCTCAAGACGATCGCGGCCGCCCGGCTGATGGGCGCTGATTGCATCGTTTCCGGCATCCGTCCCCAGATCGCGCAGACGATGGTACATCTGGGAGTCGAGCTCGACGTCGTCTCCAAGGCCACGCTTGCCGACGCGCTTGCCCTGGCGTTCCAGCGAACCGGGCGCAGCGTGGTCCGCAAAGCTACAGTGAAGGGCTGAGCGCATGGACCGCATTCCCATCCTGAAGCTCGGACGCGCGCTGCTTGTCAGCATCCAGGTCGATATCCACGATCGCCTTGCCAAAGCGCTTGAAGAGGATCTATCCGAGCGGATCGTGGCAACGGGCGCTCGGGGCGTGATGATCGACATCTCGGGCCTCGAGATCGTCGACTCTTTCATGGGCCGCATGCTCGACAACATCGCCGCGGTATCCCGACTGCTCGATGCCGACACCGTCGTCGTCGGCATGCGGCCGGCGGTTGCGATCACGCTGGTCGAGCTCGGCCTGTCGCTGACGGGCGTCAAGACGGCCCTGAACGTAGAGCGCGGCATGGCGCTGATCGGCAGCAACCAGTATGAGGAGCTGGGAGGCGATGGCGGCCCGGAGGGCGGCGATGATCGCAACGACGGATGAACTGCTGCCGATCAAGCAATCCGACGACGTCGTTCGCGTCCGACAGGCGGTTCGCGTGCAGGCGGTCGCGGCGGGTCTGGGGCTGGTCGATCAGACCAAGATCGTGACCGCTGCGAGCGAGCTTGCCCGCAACACCCTCGATTATGGCCTTGGCGGCACGGCGCGGATCGAGACGTTCACCGGATCGCGGACGCGGGGCGTCAGGCTGACCTTCGAGGACACCGGCCCGGGCATTCCCGATCTCGATCGCGCACTGACCGACGGCTATACGACTGGCGGTGGTCTTGGGCTGGGCTTAAGCGGCGCGCGTCGGCTGAGCAGCGAGTTCCACATTCATTCGGTTGTAGGCGAAGGCACGCGTATCATGATCGCGCGCTGGAAGTAGCATGCGTGCGGTTGAAGTTCGGGATGTGTCCCAGGTTGCCGAAGCCCGCAGGACCGCAGTCGCGCTAGCCGAAGCCAATGGCTTTAGCGAAGGGGATGCGGGGCGGGTTGCCATTGTCGTGACGGAATTGGCCACCAACATGCTCAAGCATGGCTCTGGCGGGGCATTGCTGATCGGCAGCTACGAAGACGCCTCTGGAGCAGGCGTCGAATGTCTTGCGCTGGATAAGGGCGTCGGTATGGCCGACGTCGCGATGTCGATGCTTGATGGGCATTCGACGACGGGAACTCCCGGAACCGGCCTTGGCGCAATTTCACGTGGCGCGCACGTGACGGACATCTACTCGGCACCGGGCCGCGGCACGGCGATCCTCGCCCGGCTGCAGCGCGGGTCGCAGCGCTTAAGCCGGCCGAAGAACCAGCCCGATTATGGTGCGATCAGCCTGCCGATGCGCGGAGAGGAAGCATGCGGTGACGCCTGGTGCAGAAAGGAAGATGCAGGTGGCTTCGTCTTTATGGTGGCAGATGGTCTAGGCCACGGTCCTTTGGCCGCTGAAGCCGCACACGCAGCATCGCGAAGTTTTCAGGGTTTAGGCCCCGTAGCGCCAAGTGAAATGCTGGCCACCATGCATGCCGCCTTGCGCCCCACGCGGGGAGCGGCAATTGGGATTGCCCGGTTTGCGCTGGACCAGCGGCAGGTCGTGTTCGCCGGCGTCGGCAACATCGCGGCCACGCTGATCGATGCCGGAAACGTCGTAAGGCGGATGATCTCGAACAACGGCACAGTCGGTCATATCGCCAAGCATATGCGCGACTTCAGCTATCCCATCGATGGGACGACGTTGGTCGTGCTGACATCGGACGGACTGGCCACCGGTTGGGATCTTGGATCCTACCCCGGCCTATGGTCGCGGCATCCAACGCTCATCGCGGGTGTGTTGTGGCGTGATTTCAACCGCGGACGGGATGACGTCACGGTTTTTGTCGGACGGGCTGAGGTCGAATGAGGACGATCTCGATCCTCGCTGTCGCACTGATCGAAGAAGCCGACATCGTGGCCGCGCGACAGCGTGGCCGCCAAATAGCGTGTTTGTTGGGGTTCGAGGCGCAGGACCAGACCCGTATTGCCACGGCAGTCTCCGAGATCGCGCGGAATGCGACCACCTATGGTGGCGGGGGACGCGTCGAATTTAGCCTGGAGGCGAGCAGCCAACCCAGTCTGCTGATCCGTATTCGGGACAAAGGGCCGGGCATTGCCGATGTCGATGCGATCCTCGAGGGACGGTTCAAGAGTGCGAGCGGCATGGGCGTCGGCATTTCGGGCACGCGGCGCCTCATGGACCGCTTCGAGCTGGACAGTCATCCAGGGCGAGGAACGGACATCCTGCTTGGCAAGCGACTTCCCCATGCCGTTGAAGCCATCGATGGCGCCAAGCTGGCCGAAATCGGCAAGGTCCTGGCTGCGACGGGGGCCTCCGATCCGCTCGTCGAAGCGCGGACCCAGAATCAGGAGCTGATGCAAGCACTCGGCGGCCTGAAGGCGAAGCAGGAAGAGACCGAACGCCTGAACACCGAGCTCGAGGAGACGAACCGCGGCGTGGTCGCGCTCTATGCCGAGCTAGATGAAAAGGCTGCGCAACTTGCCGCCCTCAACGTCACTCTGGAACAACGCGTGGCTGCGGCAGTGACCGAGTGCCAACAGGCCAATGATGCGCTACGACAGAGCCAGAAGATGGAAGCGGTTGGCCAACTGACCGGCGGTATCGCGCACGATTTCAACAATTTGCTTCAGATTGTCACCGGCAACCTTGAAACGCTCTCGCGTCGGCTTCCGGCCGACGACCTGCGCCTGCGCCGCGCCGCCGACAATGCGATGTCGGGAGCCCAGCGCGCGGCGACCCTGACCCAGCGACTGCTGGCATTTGCACGTCGCCAGCCACTCGCGCCAAAGCCCCTCGACCCGAACCACCTTGTCGATGGCATGTTTGATCTCATGCGTCGGACGCTGGGTGAGACGGTCTCGATCGATGCTCGTTTGGCACCAAATCTCTGGCGGGTGGAGGCCGATGCGAACCAGCTGGAGAACGCGCTCCTCAACCTGGCGGTAAACGCACGTGATGCGATGCCGCCGGGTGGCACTCTGACGATCTCGACCGCGAACGGTATCGTTGGCGAGGCCGACGCCGACGAGGATGCGACGCCCGGCCATTATGTGTCGCTGGCGGTATGCGATACGGGAAGCGGCATGTCGGAGGAGACGATGTCGCGAGTGTTCGAGCCCTTCTTCACCACCAAGGAGGTCGGCAAGGGCACGGGCCTCGGCCTCTCGATGGTCTACGGGTTCGTAAAGCAATCCGGCGGGCATCTTAGGATCGAGAGTAGCCTTGGCCGCGGGACGACAGTTACGCTTTACCTTCCCAAGTTCACCGGACCGTTAATCGCGGAGAAGGTTTTCGAAGTCGGTGAAGCGCCTCCTGCACTACCAGGAGAAGTAGTCCTCGTCGTCGAGGACGATCCCGACGTTCGCGCTCACACCTGCGAGGTGCTCAGCGAATTGGGATATGCTGTCATAGCAGTTGCAGACGGGCCTGCAGCGAACGAGATAATTGACAGCCAGACCCGAATAGACCTCGTCTTTACCGACGTGGTGCTTACGGGACCGCTCAACGGCCACGAGATTGCACTCCACGCCCGCTCGGTGCGGCCTGACACTCCGGTTCTTTTCACGTCGGGGTACGCCAGGGAAGCGATTATCAAGAACGAGCGACTGATGGAAGGAGTTCAGCTGCTTGCGAAGCCCTTTAGCTTTGCAGATCTGTCGTAATTACTCACCCCCCCCGGTTGTGGGCGGGACGTCAGACGGCGAGGGTAGC
>NZ_CAXSHM010000070.1:0-7155 GCF_964237335.1 uncultured Sphingomonas sp. | reverse complement strand
AGCTTCGCAGTCGCCTGATCAAGCCGTCATGCGCCAACCCCGTGAGCAGTTACCCCCAAAGAAGCATGTTGTCGTACACTGTAGCAAAGCGACACGGTTTGTCGCCTACTCACGAGGCGCGCTGGGCATTCAATCGGGTTTGTCGGCCAGGGTGGCAGGAAACATGTGTTTGGCGTCATTGGCCAGGTAGTCGCTTGCTCCTAGTTGCGGTCATTCGCGAATACTCTAAGCATTGTCGTTCAGGGGGACCGTTTGGCTAGAGCGCTGCCTATTGTGATCGCTGCTGCTTCAATGCTCACCAGCGGTTGTTCATCGGATTCGCAGCGCGAGCTTGCGTTGGAGGTAAACGGGTTGACGAAGGTTGGGGAGCCCGAAGCTATAGCTACTGCTAAGCTGAAGGCGAACGGTTTCCGTTGTAGAAGTAACTACCTATCGTTGGATGTTCCCGGTGACATTCTGTGCAGTCGTTACAGAAATTACTACGTCCTCGCAACTTGTATCCAGCGGGTGATTGTTTCGACCGACCGGCAAAGAATGTTAGTTTCTCGCCTAGACGTGCAACCCCCTGCTTGTGCCGGATTGTAGGAGCCTGCTCTTCACTCAGGTTTCATCGTTCAGCGATAGAATAAGTGTAAACCCGTTCTCGTCACTAGCGTACGACAAACAGGTGTTTCTGGATAGGTCGACCGATTGAGCGGTGCCGACCGACAGGTCGTTGTGGGACTACCCTTTCAAGAGCCCCGATCGTTTTGGGTCGGGAGATATTACCCGCCTTGGTCCCGAAGACCGCCTGTCCGCAGTCCATCGCATTTAGCCATCCTCCTGCGCTGACAGAGGAGAGGAAGCCTTCGGCCTTTTGGGCGCGCCCTGGCGCTCGGGAGGTTCGGCCATGTTCTACGACACGCACTACCGCCAAGACGAGGCGCTTTCGCCCGAGGCGCTCGACACCCTGCCCGCGGCGCTCCACGCGCTCAACGCAAGCGTCGAAGACTGCCGGCGTGCCGGCAAGCCGATCGACCGCGACCCGTCGATCCTGCTGCTGATCCGCAATCTGGCCGACGTCGCCGGACGCGACGCGCCCACCACCGACGATCTGCGGCTCCGCTGCGCGGACGACCGCCTGACCGTCATTGCCGCCCCGGCCCTGCTCGACATCGCCGGCAACGGCGTCGCCGGCGATGTCGCGGCGAAGCGCATCTTCCATCGTCAGGCGCGTCGCGCCCTCGCCGCGCTCGCCGAGGCGATCGGCCTCGCGCCGCACGACGTCCGGATCGACACGGCGATGGGCGGCATCTCGGACGATGGCACCACCGAGTTCCATTACACGGACCTGTCGATCCGCGTCCGCCCGCGCAGCTTCCTTGCCCACAGCGAGATCACCTTCAACCGCTGCCGCGACGGCGAACCCGCTGGACCCGTCCAGCGCGCGCCGATTGCCGAGCTGCTGGACGCCGCGGCGTTCCAGCGCCGGCTCACCGCCACGATCGGTGACGTGAGGCGTCCGCGCCTCGCCGCTGCCGCCTGATCCTCAATCCCCGGGAGAACCGTCATGGGTCGGCTCTTCATGCGCGACATGCGCGGGCACGTTACGCCGCGCGCCTATCTCGACAACCAGTTCACCTACACGCGCGACAATCACCGTCTCACCGTGCTGGCCTCGTCCATGGTCGGGTCGACCTATTACGCCGCGTGCGAGCGCGTCGAGGCAAACGGGGACGCCCAGGTCTTCGCCGTCGTGTGCCTGACGAAGCACAACCCCCGCTCCACCGACGGCCACGTGTTCGGGTACAAGGATCTGACTGAGCATATGGGGCCGCGCGAGAGCGAGTGCCCCGCGTCGATCCTGGACGCGCTGACCGACACCGACAGCGAATACGCCATGGCATGGCGCGCGCGGTGCCGCGCCAACCTCGTCCGGCGCAAGCTGGAGCGGGCGAAGCCGACTCCGAAGCCCGGGCAGACGATCATCTTCGATGAGCCGATGCGGTTCGGCGACGGAAGCTATCGCGCGCGCTTCGAGGTGGTCGCCAATCCCAAGGGCAAGACGCCACTCTTCCGCGATCCGGAGAGCCGCACGATCTGCCGCATCCCGGCATTTCGCAAGCGGAGCTACCGCATCGTCCACCCGGCGATCGTTCCGAAGGACGCGGCCAATGGCTGATCGCCCGCCCGTCGTCGCGGCCTGGGGTGCCGGCGTCGACTCCACCGCCATGATCGTCGAACTCGCCGACCGCGGCGAGGCCGTAGACATGGTCCTGTTCGCCGATCCCGGCGCCGAGAAGTCGCGGACCTATGCCTATGTCCCGCTGTTCCGGCGCTGGATGGCGGAGCGCGGCATTCCGTCCGAGATCGTCCGCTACCAGCCCCGCAACTTCAAGCACTGGCCGCCCTATGCGGGCATCGCCGAGAACATGCTCACCAACGCGACGCTGCCGTCGGTGGTGTTCGGCGGGGGGTCGTGCTCGCAGAAATGGAAGGCGGCCCCGCAGGATGCGTGGACCGCCAGGTGGGAGCCGGCGCGCCGCTGCTGGGACGCGGGCGGCCGCGTCGTCAAGCTGATCGGCTACGACGCCTCGGGACGCGACACGCAGCGTTACCACCACGCGATCGGGTGCGAGGATCCTCGCTACACCTATCGCTACCCCTTGCGTGACTGGGGCTGGTCGCGCGCCGACTGCGAGGCGCGCATCGCGCGCGCCGGCTTGCCCGTGCCGCCCAAGTCGAGCTGCTTCTTCTGCGGCAGCATCAAGCCCGACGAGGTGATGGAGCTTGCGACCGAGGAGTTGCGCGTGATCGTGTTAATGGAGGCACGGGCCAAGCCGCGGCTCCGCAACGTCGACGGTCTCTGGCGCAAGCCGGTGCTGGGTCGTCGTGGCGCGACGCCGCGCCCGGGCAGCATCACCGAGTTCATCCGCGAGCGCGGCCTACTTCCCCCGGCCGAGATCGACCACATCATCGAGACCGCGCCCTTGGCGCTGCTCGAGTTCCAGGCGGCACAGGCCGCGCTTCCGCCCGAGCAACGCGCCCCGATGGGGCGCTGGCTCGACGACTTCCATCGCGCGGCCGACGCGCTCGAAAGGGACGCCGCCCATGCCTAACCCCATCATCAAGCAATTCGTCGTGCAAGGCGTCACCGGTTTCCCGCTGGAGATGTTGCACACCGATCAGTGCTGGCCCGCTCGCGCGGTCGATGCCGCGGCGATCGCCGAATCTCAGACGGCCCCGCGGCCTGCCAAGATCATCATGGCGACCGCGGCCAAATACGCACCCAATCGCCAGCGCTGGGGTTCATTCGGTTGGCGCGTCATCGACTGACGATCGCCACCCCTGAGGGAAGGCGGCCTTCGGCTTGGGTAAGCTTGAACAGCTCGCTTTCCCCGAGGAGCCCATCATGCGCAGCATTGCCGTCTATCTCGTCCAGCTTGCCTATGGCGATCCCGAAGAGGGCGGTTGGTATCACCAGGCCGGCGAGCTTTGCGCCGACCCGGAGCTGACCGCCTTCGGCACCACCTTCACCGACGGCCACGAGGCACGCGCGAAAGCGATGGCGGACGAGGTTCAGGCACCTCTCGATCGCGACTGTAACACCGGCGATCACGCCCGCCAGATCAGCAGCGTCCTTTCCGCCGGTCGCTTCGAGGCCCGAGTCCACGATGGCTGGCCCCCTCCCGCCTTCCCGGCCGAGCGTCCCCGCTACGAATTACCCTAACCGCTCGGGTCTCCCATTTGCCGAACATCAGGCGTCCGGTCCGATGACAACCTTCACCGACCCCTTCCGAATACCTTCGATCTATCGCGCCGAGGTCGCGGTCGAGGCGAGGATGCGGTCAGCGCTTGTCGCACCGCCACCCCGAGCGCCAACGGGTCAGACGGCTGGAGGGCCCTCGACTGAAAGCAGCGCACCTGTGTCAGCGCGCTCGCAGCAGGAGCGGACGTCTACCCTTGGCGCGCTGTCCCCGATGGAGAGGACTCCTCCGTCCTGCCCGTCCCTCGCCTGTTCCGGGATGTGGCAATGCTCGCGGGCGATGCCGCGACCCGGAGCGAGGATCTGGTCGATGAGCTCCGCATCATGATCGATGCCATCGGCGCCGATTTGAGGGTGCGGATCACACCTGCGGCGATGGTGCGCTTAGGCGCCACGGGGGGAACCTTTCTCGACGATATCGACGGGTTCGGGTTTGGCTCCAATCCGAACGCGGCAACAAGCGTGGTCGCGGTTCCGCCCCACGCCACCTGACGTGCCGACAGCTTTCCGCCAGAGGGATGCGGCACATGGGCGGCCGCGAGGCCCCCGCAACCGCAAAAGTCCGGGCCGAGTTGCCGCTGCGCGGCTGCCCGCTCCACCCCGGTTTTTGCAGTTTCCCTTCGCTGACGCTGCGGTGCGGGCACCTCTATTCGGCCGCCCAGGAGGTGCGCATCCGGCGGATAGGCCGCCGGCCTCGATCAGATGAAGGGCTTCACCCATGACCACTTCGCTTGCCGCAGCACTTGCTGCACTGGAGCTTGGACACCTCGAACCCCGCGCCGAAGACGTTTCGGGCATGTGCCCTCCCTCCTCCGAGGCACTTGAGCAGACCACCACCGCTATCTGGAGCGACCTCTTCGCAACCCTCCAGAATACGTCGCTCGAGCGCGACATCGAGGAGATGGGCTGGGGCCTGGTCAACCTCTTCCACCGCGCCGCGGCCAAGAAGCACGCGACCATCGACCGCCTCACCGACGAGATCAGGCTGCTGCTGGCCGAGCAGGACGGGTCGGAGATCAACACCTCCAATCTCGAGGAGAAGATCGACCTCGCCAAGAAGATCGAGGAGGCCGCCACCTGCTACGAGCTGATGCGCGACACCGCAGCCGGGCACTACATCCGCGAGACGGGCCGCTCCTGGATTCCGTCGACCGGCAACCGCATCTCGCTGGGGGTCACGTCCGCGATCGTCGACGGCCGAGCGTTCCTCCAGGCTCGCCGCGAGCGGGTCCGCGACGCCAACACGGCACAGGGCACCCCCGTCGTGTTCGCCGGAGGAAGGCTGACCTTCCGGACCGACGAGGACATGAAGGCGTTCGGCGACAATCTGCTGCGCACCCTGGGCGCGGTCCGGGAGCGCGTGGGCGACATGTATCTCGTCCATGGCGGCGACATGAATGGGATCGAGCGCATCGCTGCCTCCTGGGCCGAGCAGCACGGCATCCAGCAAGTCCGCTTCGGTCTCGATCGCAAGCTCGGGGATCGCGCCGGCTTCCGTCGCAACGAGCAGATGCTCTCGCTCAAGCCCCGCTACGTCATCGCCTTCCAGGGCAACGGCGTGACCGAGCGCCTCGTGATCGACGCGAAGAAGGCCGGCATCCGCGTCGTGGATCGCCGGGGGCCGCTCGGCACGCCGCCCGCAGCCCAGGACCCTCAGCGCGACGGAAAGGTCGCCTGAGCTTCGGCGAGGCCGCTGGCACTCCAGCGGCCTCCGCGCTGCGTTGCGCCGGGCTGCGGCCGACGGCGACGAGTTCCATGTCATCGCCACGGGCCATACCCTCGCTCCCACGCCGTCCTCTCCGATCGCGAACTTTTCACCCGCGAAGACCTCACTCCCGAGGATGTGGAACGGTCGGCCGACCCGTTTCTCCCCCAAGTTCGGCGTAGGCCGCGGAGAGTAGGGGCTGCTCGGCGATGCGCGAGCGGTCGATCCACGGCCGCGTCCTCGGAGGATTTATGCCCGCATCCCCCCAGGAGACCAGCTAAAAGGTGGCGGGAAACGTACGCTAAAAGTCCGCAACCGTCCCGATTGGGATGGTCGATCGGGAAACTTGGCGGCGTGTGCATCTATGGTACGACACCCCCGACGGGCAGGCAGGGGGCACAGCGTGGGCGTTAGATTGGCTATCGGGGCAGCATGGGTCATGGTCGTCGTGAGCGCGCTGGCAAGCACTCCGCATCCCGTTGAGGTTCGCACGTCAGATGTGACCGCCTTTTACCGGCTTTATGACGCTGCCAACGGCAAACCCTCCGGAAACACGCTCCGACAGGACTACATAGACAAGGGAACGGACGGTGTTCGCCAGTTCGTTCCTTACCGCATCATGTCGGGTGAGGCGCTTGCGAAAGAGGTTAGCAGCGAGGATGCTGTATATAGGCAAGCCCGCTCCTGCATGAATGTTCTGCCTGCTGTTAAGGCAAAACTGCAAGGTGCTTTTCGACGCCTAGCTGTGCTTGACCCTCAAGCCACGTTTCCACCCGTCACCATTCTCATCGGCCGCAATAACAGCGGCGGAACCACGGGCAAGTCAAGGTGTCTTAATCGGGCTTGAAGTTGTTTGTCGGTCGTCTTGGTTGCAACCTAATCTGACTGATAGGTTGTACCACTTGGTCGCGCATGAATATGGACATGTAGAGCAATCCCCCGCTCTGGATGAAGACAGCGAAAACACTACTGTGCTTAAACAGTCCCTCATTGAGGGTGTAGCGGAGTTGGTAGGGCAGTTGATCTCTGGGCAGGTGAGCAATGTTCATCTACAGACATGGACGGCTGGGCACACAAATGAGATAGATCAACGTTTCCTTGCCGATGCTGACAAGAAAGACATTTCGGCTTGGCTATACAACGGCGTTGGCACACCGAATAAGCCCGGCGATTTGGGGTATTGGGTGGGCTATCGGATCGCCAAGGCTTGTTACGACAAAGCTGACGACAAGCGCGCCGCCCTCCGAACGCTGCTCGATCTAAAGAACCCTACCGCCATCCTCGCCGAAAGTGGATGGCGACCGGGCTCATAGGGCCGCTGGACGTAGCTTCCCGTCTTCCCTCAAACGAACGGCGATCGAGAAGGCCGGCGCGTTCTCGATTGGGATCGTTGATCGGGAAAGTCAGCTCGCCCGCAAGAGCATGGTTCACCGATCGATGCCAATCCTGCATAGCTCTGGCGCCTTCGGTTGCATGGGGATGCTCAAATGACGAAGCCATACCTCTTAACCGCCGTGGCTTGTTGCTTTTCGGTCCAAGCCTCCGCTCACGCTAACAGCCCCTTTGACGGCGCGTGGGTGGCGGACCTCGATACGCAGAGCGGCTTAGCCAGCGACGTGTACCTCGTGAAAGATGGTAATTATGGCTGCGCTAAGAGGTGGTTCGGGGAATCTGCACAGCGGGGATAAGTGGATTGCCGATCTGA
>NZ_CAXSHM010000069.1:0-7294 GCF_964237335.1 uncultured Sphingomonas sp. | reverse complement strand
GCTTCGCAGTCGCCTGATCAAGCCGTCATGCGCCAACCCCGTGAGCAGTTACGTTACAGGAGTGAAGTCTCCGATCAAGCTCGCACACGTCGTGTTTCGCACCTCTCGGATGCCGGAGATGCTTGCTTGGCACAAGCAGGTCCTGAACGCAAAGGAGGCGTTCACGAGCGCCGAGATATCTTTCCTCGCATATGATGACGAGCACCACAGGGTTGCTTTTATCCAGATACCCAATCTTGCGGAGCAACCCGCAGGTCAGGTTGGTGTGCATCATGTCGCCTTCACCTACGATAATCTCGAGACGCTGCTCAGCAATTATGAACGATTGAAGGAACTGGGTATCGAGCCGATCTGGCCGGTGAACCATGGACCGACGACGTCACTCTACTATGGGGATCCAGACGGAAATCAGCTTGAGTTTCAGGTAGACAATTACGACACGGTCGAAGAAGCGGGAGAGTTTTTCTTTTCTGAGGCGTTTGCGACCAACCCGATCGGCGTGGACGTAAGCCCCACGAACCTACGCGAACGGCTTCAGTCGGGTGAAAACGAAGAAGCGGTAAAGAAGCGCGCCCCCAGCGGCCCACGGGGGGTGGAGACTATTCCGATCCGCTGACCGGTTTTCAGTTCGATGCTCCCGAGGATGCCATGTATGTCCGGAATGGCTGGTATGTAGCAGCCTGGTAGCGTGAGTGCTCCGATCGTCCGCTCGCGCAGCCGATAGTGCAGGAAGATGTCGTGCTGTTCCGCCAAGTGAATGGCGAATTGGGCGCCTTGGAAGATCGTTGCCCGCATCGGCAGGTGCCGCTGTCGATCGGTCGGTGCGAGTCCCGCTGGTCGCGCTGCGGCCATCACAGGTTGTTGTTCGACGCGGAACGGCGCCGCGTCTACGCCCTAGCCAGAGCTTCGCCCACCGAATGCTCGCGTGCTTTGGCGTGCAGTGGGTGGATCGAGCCACGCCGCTCAGCCGCTCGATGCCGGTCGCGGACCTCGACGTGCTGCCTGGCGAGATGCGGCAGGGACGCCTTGACGGCGTGCACTCGCCGAGATCGGTTCAGGCGACGACGCATCCTTTACTTCTACGCGGCACGGAAATGCCCCAACCACTTCGCCAACGCCGGCTACGGCGAGCGGGT
The DNA here is from genome assembly GCF_964237335.1 of uncultured Sphingomonas sp. Taxonomy (NCBI): domain Bacteria; kingdom Pseudomonadati; phylum Pseudomonadota; class Alphaproteobacteria; order Sphingomonadales; family Sphingomonadaceae; genus Sphingomonas; species uncultured Sphingomonas sp. Next base: position 6,158 of record NZ_CAXSHM010000069.1, on the reverse strand, counting down.
GCCTGATAGTCGGCGGTGGCCGGTGAGCCGCCGCGGTCGGCTCGGCCAAACCTATGGGCAAGGCGCTCCGGCCCTGCCGGTCAGCGGGGCCGGTCAGCGGGGCCGGTCAGTGGACCTGCGGGCCGACAGCGTTCAGGGCGGCCTCGAACGCGCCGTTGCCGCTACCTTTCAGCCAGGATCGCAACGTCTGCAAACGTGGAGCCAGCTCGTGCATAAAATCGAGGTCGGCATGATGCGACAGCGGACCGAGCAGATCCTCGAACGGCTCCCACCCGCCGGGTGCGCCGCCTATCTCTGTCACTTAAGCTACGTGCAAACATGAGCGACTCTGACCCTGGGTCGCGCGGATCCAACGACAAATGCTTGCTCACACGCATTGCCTCCCGACACCAGAGCCAAGGTTGACTCAGACTTCAACCGGTTTGAGCTCCCTCAATGACCCTTGTCGCGCGGACACCGCTCTAGCAGCGACATGCTGGGAGACGGATTTCGTTCGGTGGCCGAAAGCAACTACATGGAAAGCCTTGATCCAGAAAATCAAGCCGCGAGAAGCAGTGGGGCCTCGACCAGCGCCTTGAAGCTGCGCATCAGCGCTGCACCGTCCGCGCCGTCGATCGCACGGTGGTCAAAGCTGCCGGTCGCGCTCATCACCGTTGCCACCCCGAGCTTGTCGCCCTCGACCCAGGCGCGCTTCTCGCCCGCGCCGACCGCGAGGATCATCGCCTGGGGCGGATTGATCACCGCGTCGAATTGCTTGATCCCGTGCATACCCATGTTGCTGATCGAGGCGGTGCCGCCGGCATATTCTTCGGGCTTCAGCTTGCCGTCACGTGCCCGGGCGGCGAGTTCCCTCACCTCCGTCGCGATTGTCGATAAGCTCTTGGCCTCGGCCCCGACCACCACCGGTGTGAGGAGCCCGGTGGGCGTCGACACCGCGACCGAGATGTCCGCGCGCTTGAAGCTGATGAGCTGTTCGGGCGTGAACATGACGTTGCAGCTAGGCTCCTGCATCAGCGCAAGTGCGAGCGCTTTAACGAGCATGTCGTTGACCGACAGCTTCACGCCGCGTGCCTCCAGCGCGGTGTTGATTTCACCTCGGAACGTCAGCAACGCGTCGAGCCTCACCTCGACCGTCAGGTAGATGTGCGGCACCGTCTGCTTGGACTCGGTCAGCCGGCGCGCGATGGTCTTGCGCATATTGCTGAGCTTGGTCTGCTCGTGCGGCACGTCTGGGATGGCGACGCGCTGGGGCGTTACCGGCTGAGGTGGAGCCTCGGGCGCGATGGCCGGCAAGGAAGCAACTGGTGGGGCTGCGGGCAGGGGTGCGGCACCCACCGCTTCCACATCCGCCTTGACGATGCGCCCGTGCGGACCGGAGCCGGTCAGCGTGGAAAGGTCGATGCTCCTGGCCATTGCGATTCGGCGCGCGAGCGGGCTCGCCTCTGCGCGCTCGCCGCTCGCGGGCGGAGCAGCGGGGACCGCCAGGCTGGATGCTGCGGGCGCGGGCAGGGGCGTCGGGTTGGGCGGCGCGGCCTGCATCGGTGGCGGTGAGCCATGGTCCTCTATCGCAGCCACGTCGGGTTCGATGGGGCGGCTCTGGTCGCCCTTCTTGTTCGGGTCCTCGCGGCCTGGGATCATCACCGTCCTTGGCACCGTCTGCGGGGCGGCTGCGCCCTCTCCATCCGGGTCAAGCGTTGCAATCACCGTTCCGACCTTGACGTTGTCCGTCCCCTCCAGGACCGCGATGGAGGCGATCACGCCCTCATCCACCGCCTCGAACTCCATCGTCGCCTTGTCCGTCTCGATCTCGGCGAGGAGGTCGCCCGACTTCACGCTGTCGCCCGTCTTGACCAGCCATTTGGCAAGTGTGCCCTCTTCCATCGTCGGCGACAGCACGGGCATCTTGATTTGGGTCAGCATGGCTTAGGCTCTCACGAACAGTTCGGCGGTCGCGTCGACGATCGCGTTCGCGTCAAGGCGGTATTCCCGGTAAAGATCATTCAAGTCGCCGGTCTGCCCGAAGCGATCGGTCCCGAGCGGGCTGACGCGCATGCCGCGTACCGCGCCCAGCCACGACAGCGTCGACGGCGCGCCGTCGATGATCGTGACGAGCCCTGCTCCCGTCGCAAGCGGCGCGAGCAGAGCGTCGGCGTGGCAGGGTGCGTTAGGTCCGCCGCTCCAATATCGGGCTCGCGCGGCCGACCAGTCGCGGTGGAGCAGGTCCGGCGAGGTGACATTCAGCAGCCCCAGCCCTGGAAAGTCGTGCGCCATCATCGCGTGCGCCTCCAGCACCTCGGACACGATCGCGCCGGTGAACACGATCGCGGCATCCGCGCCCGGTGAGGGGGGCTTGAGCCAATAGCCGCCACGCAGCGCATCCGCCTCCCACGTTGAGTCCGCGCGCGCGATTTGGTCGATCGAGCGGGTAGTGAGGCGCAGATACACCGACCCGCCATCCTCCGCCTGTAGATGCTGAAACGCCCAACGCATGAGCAGCGCCAGCTCGTCCGCATAGGCGGGCTCGAAATAGGTCAGCCCGGGCTGGCCGATGCCGATCAGCGGCGAGTTGATCGACTGGTGCGCGCCTCCCTCAGGGCCGAGAGTAAGCCCTGACGGCGTCGCCACCAGCAGAAACCGCGCGTCTTGGTAACACCCGTAATTAAGCGCATCGAGCCCGCGCGCGATGAACGGGTCGTACACCGTCCCGATCGGCAGGAGCCGCGTCCCGAACAGCGACCCGGCAAGGCCCAGCGCGGCCAGGACCAGGAACAAGTTATGCTCCGCGATCCCGAGCTCGATATGTTGCCCAGCTCCGTGGCCCGACCATTTCTGCGCGGACGGGATTTTGGCGGCGTGGAACACATCGGCCAGCTCGCTGCGTCGGAATAGCCCGCGTTGATTGACGAACGCGCCGAGGTTGGTGGAGACGGTGACGTCGGGCGACGTCGTGACGATCCGGTCTGCCAATGCACGTGCCTCATCGTCCGTCGACTTTGCGAGATCGAGAAGGATACGCCCGAACGCCGCTTGGGTTGACTGTTCCGCGCCCTCGGGCACCGGCAACCGCGCCGGGACCGGCACCGGGTCGGCACGCGTCTCCTCACGCCGCTGCGCGATCGGAGACGCCGCGACGAAGGCCTTGAGCGCCGCGGCTGCGTTGTCGACCATGCCGCCATAGGGCTCCCATTCCGCGCCTTCCGCGATCCCAAGTTCACCGCGCAAGCTCTCGATCTGCCGCGGATTCATCAGTCCCGCATGATTGTCCTTGTGCCCTGCCAAAGGCAGCCCGAAGCCCTTGATCGTATAGGCGATGAACAAGGTCGGTTGCTCGTCACGCGCGCCGTCGAACGCTTCCACTAGCGTTTCAAGGCAATGACCTCCAAGGTTGGTCATCAACGCCGCAAGCGCCTCGTCGTCATACGTGTCGAGCAGCGTGGCCACGTTGGGCCGCTCGCCAATGTCCTTCATCAGCCGCGCGCGCCAGGCTACGCCGCCCTGGTAGGTGAGCGCGGCGAAATCTACGTTGGGGCAGCCGTCGATCCAGTCCCGTAGCGAATCGCCGCCCGGCTTGCCGAATGCCACCTGCTGGCGCTTGCCGTATTTAAGCGTCAGCACGCGCCACCCACACGTCGCGAAGATATCGTCGAAGCGGTTGAACATTCGGTCGGCCGTGGTGTGGTCGAGCGACTGGCGATTGTAGTCAACGATCCACCAGCAGTTGCGGATGTCGTGCTTGTAGCCCTCGATCAACGCTTCATAGATGTTGCCTTCGTCGAGCTCGGCGTCACCCATCAGTGCAACCATTCGCCCCGCATCTGCCTCCGCCAGAGCGCCGTGCGCAATCAGGTAATCCTGCACCAGACTGGCGAATGCTGTCACCGCCACACCAAGGCCGACAGAGCCGGTAGAGAAGTCGACCGGGATCTGGTCCTTGGTCCGCGATGGGTAGCTTTGCGCGCCGCCGAACCCGCGAAACCGCTGGAGCTGATCGAGCGTCTGGTTGCCGAGCAGATAATGGATCGCGTGCAGCACCGGCCCCGCATGCGGCTTCACCGCCACCTTGTCGTTGGGGCCTAGCCCATGAAAATACAGCGCGGCCATGATCGCGGTGATCGACGCGCACGACGCCTGATGCCCGCCCACCTTCAACCCGTCTCGGCTTTCGCGCAGATGGTTGGCATTATGGATCGTCCACGACGACAACCACCGCAGCCGCGTGTCGAGCGCCTCAAGCGACGCGACCAACGTCGCGGGCTCACTCCCTATCGAATCCGGCATCGCAATTCCAGCCGGATTAGCGGAGGCGCGCGGGTGCGACGACGAGGTCATGCCGCCTCGCGCATGAAAGTATCGACGATGCGATCGAACTCGTCCGGCGTCGCTGGCTGAATGATGTGGCCGGCGCGGGACATCATCGGATGACGTCTTTCTGCCTCTTTGGCTACCGCCTCGCCCGTCCCCCTCCGTCCATCGCCGTAACCGCCTGTGATGATCAAAGTCGGAATGCCCGCGGCACGCACGGCCTGCGCCGCCGACAGCATAGCGGGCTGCACCATCCGGGATTGGCGCGGCGAGCACCCGAGCGCGGCTGCCCTTACGTCATCATCGTTCAGGTCGGCATCCGCGCGGTGAACCACCAGCACGCGTGGCCCGGTCTCGCCCCAACGGGTCACGTTCACCGGCAGGTCAAGCGCGTTGACCGGAACCGGGCGTTCTGGACATCGGGCGAGCAGCGCGGGATTTACGAACCCCGACGGCACGGTGGTCATGAGACGATTGCTCCTTACTTCGACTGGTCGGGCGTCGTTACACCGCTTTCAGCCGGTACCTGCCGAACAAGCACCGACGTGAGCCTGATAACCTAGTCGCTCCTACCGGAAAGAGGGCGGGCGTATCGCGTCGATAGGCCGCCGGTATCAGCCATTGACTGTCGGCAACGATACTCGCGACCTATCAACCTTCACTTTCTGCCATCGCGCACAAGCTGCCAAATGGCGCCAACCTTATCGGGATGATTGGATAGATCACTGGGACCAGCGCTTCTGGCCGCTTCGTCGCGACGGGCTGAGCGGTCGGATACCGGCAGTCATGACCTTGACGTTCCGCCGCTTCGCCTTTGACGGCACAACAATGACGACGCGAACGCTGAACTAATTGGCCAGGTTCGATCGGGTAAGCGTCGACTTGGCGAGTTCTGACGCAAAGCGGGCTTTGCCCAAAGGAGCGATCTAGCGATGACATCGCCGACCCTCACATTACATCATTTTCCGGGCGCTTGTTCCCAAGTCAGCGTGTGCGCGCTTGAGATGGCAGAACTGTCCTACTCGTTGAAGCTGGTGAACCTCGCCAACAATGAGCAGACCGGGCCGGAATATCTGGCGATCTCGCCGTTGGGGAAGGTGCCGTTGCTGCTGATCGACGGAAAGCCGCTCACCGAGAACAGCGCGATCCTGACTTATATCGCCGCACTCAGGCCGATGCCGGTATCTTTCCTGTCGAGCCGGCGCCGATGGCCCGAGCCGAAGCGGTCGGTGGTCTGTCATTTTGCAGCGGAACGCTTCACCCACAAATCCGTGGGTTGGCGAACCCTCAACGGATCACGACGGGCGACGGCGCGCCGGTGCGTGAGCGGTCGCGAGAACTGTTGAGCAAATCTCTCCAATATGCCGAAACGCGATTGGTCGACCGAGGCTGGTGGCTCGGAACGGTCTCGATCGTCGACGTCTATCTGGATTGGGCCATCTCGGTCGTGCGCCGGACCGACTTCGACCTGTCGCGCTTTCGCAAGCTGGATGAGATCGGCGCGCGCTTAGTCGACGGTCTGCCGGCGTATCGGCGCATGCAGGAAGAGGAAGTGCGGTCCCGTGATGAGCTTGCTCTGCCTTGAGTCGCCGACGAGAACCGGAAACGCACTGTCGACGCCGGGCGCGGTAGATGGTCTCTCCTCTCATGCCTTTCCCGCTTAACGCGAACTCGAAAGGGGCAAGACCAATGGGCGTGACGAGATCGGCGGCGGCTTCGGTGGAGTGCGACAGAGGTTTAGCCCGAGATGCCGAGATGGGGTCCGATGATCGTCCGGAGTAACCTCAACGACACGGCAAGGCTTGTCAACGGCGGAGCAAAATCAGGCCAGCGGGGCGGAGTAAAAGCAGGCCAGT
>NZ_CAXSHM010000068.1:0-7389 GCF_964237335.1 uncultured Sphingomonas sp. | reverse complement strand
GCATGGCCGCTGTCAGATCGGCAATCCACTTATCCCCGCTGTGCAGATTCCCCGAGCCACTTCTACCCCGGCAGGGTCGCCTCGCCGAGACGATCTTGGTGGCCGGGGTGAGTGAATTGCTGGATATCAGGTTCACCGGTAGCAGCAATCTTGCCAACCGTGCTATGCGCCAAACCGCACCAATAGTATGAGGTATCAACATGGCGACCGTGCGTAAGACCATCACTCTCACCGAACAGCAGAATGCGTGGATCGCCGCCCAGATCGACGCCGGCAGCTACACCAACGACAGCGAGGCGATCCGCGACCTCATCCGGCGCGAGCAGGAGCGCGGCCTTGAGATCGAGAGCATCCGTCAGGCGCTGATCGAGGGAGAGCAGAGCGGGGAGCCGGAGCCGTTCGACTTCGCCGCGTTCAAGCAGCGCAAAGCCGCGCAGCATGGCTGAATACCGGCTCAGCCCGCGGGCGCAGCGCGACCTCGACGGGGTGTTCGACTATACCGTGGCGCATTGGGGCTTGCCCCAGGCAATCCTCTACACTGACCTCATCGAAGCCGCCTGCGCCGATCTGGCCGAAGCCCCGCAACAGGTGCAGGGCTGTGCTAACATCCGGCCTGGCTATCGACGGCGCGGAGTCGAGCAGCATGTCATCTATTTCCGGCCGACCAATTACGGCATCGCCGTCATCCGTATCCTGCATCACCGCATGGATGCGGTCCGTCACCTGTAAGCGCCACGTTCAGGGGCCGGCACCCATCAGCGCATCGAGCCGATCGTGGCGAGCATCCATCCGTGACGCCGCCAACGCCTTGAGCGTCACGCCGTCCAGCTCCTCGACCGCCAGAGCTGCCGCCCTGAGCCTTTGCCGGCGCGCGTGCTGCCATGCTTCGGCCGACGCTTCCGGAATGTCAGCAGTGTCGATGCGATCGTCCGGCGGGGCATCAAGCCGATGGATCTGATCCTGTCGATTACCCGTCGTGCCGTCACCGCGATCAGCCGCCGGAGCGTCCCCGCCGATCCGCTTCCTTCGCAGCGAGCGCTTCAGGTAAGGTCGCTGGTCGCTGCGTAATATACTACGGTCGCGATGCGGGTCCGCAGATCGCTAAAGTTTAGGTGATAGCTGATGTTATTGGGCATGCACCCCTTGAGCAGGTCGCCATAGGCAACAACGGCGGCGCGCTCTTCCGGGCTGTCCGCCTCCGTGCCCAGCACGGTCGCCGACCGCGCGGGGGCGGCCCTGTATAGGCATGTCGCATACGCATACAGGAACGCGCGACCAAGCACGGCATCGGACGGCCTGACCGGAGGCTTATCGGGCATCCGGCTCACTCGCTCAAGCATGGACGGCTGCTTGTGCAGGTAGATTTCGGAGATCATTCCGCGCTCGACATCGCTGTTGACGAGCGACCAGCCGTGACGCTGCAGGCAGGCCGGGTGGTCCGATGACATCCGCTGGCTGATCTGGCCCTGCTCGGACGACGCAATCTGTGAGCGGACCAGTGCCAGTGAATCCCGTTGATCGACGGCGGCAAGGCAGGTGGCGAGATGCCGCACTTGCGCGTTGCTGACGGGCTTTGGGTCCGAGATCAGCCAGGAAAGCTGCGCCACCATCGCCCAGATCATCGCTACTCCCCCCAGAGCGTCACACGCGCGATAGCCGACGAACCATACCGCCGTCTACGTCATATGGCGACGATCAGGGTCGTCAGCTCTCTATCAAGTCGCGCCGTCGCAGCACGTTGCGGAAGGGGCCCCTTTCGCAACTAAGGGAACGACCGGAGCGCCCATCTCCTGCCCTTCCCAAGTCCAGAGCGTCCTGCCAGAACGGCTGGTTCCGAAGCGCCCGAGACTTAGCGCTCGCCGCGGTGCGACCGGTCGGAACGAAAGCGTTCTGTTAACCGACGCCGCCGATAGCGCCCACATGACCAACTGCGACGACCTGATCGACCGTTTCCACGCCCAAGCCCAGGCCCACGTCGCCCTCGCGGTGATCGCGGAGACAGCCCCGGTGGCCGAGATGCACATCGACCTAGCGGAGTTCAGCGAAGAGCGGGCTCGGGCGTTCGAGGAGCTGTGCGACGACGGGTGATGCCGACTGCGGTCGGCCCTGGCGATTTCGCGCGATTATCGCAGTACCGCCTCGAAGTACATGGGCGCTGAGGCTCAGCCGGGCAGGTCAGGGCAGCGGGGCCGCACGGAGGCAATGGATTTCTGAACGCGGGCGGCTCGGGACTCCTGCGGTCCTGTACCGCCGCTCAGGAACTTCAAGCCGAATGCCGGGAGGAAGGCGAGGCTCGATCTAGGATGTAGTCGACGACCCGGAGCGGGAGAGGATGGGCGAAGTCGAGTCCAATCTCGCCGTCGAGGCTCCAAGCAACCCAGCCGTTTATGTCTGTGAAGTGGGGGAGCGCCAATGTGACGAAGGCGCCGACGGACAAGACTTGCGACGTCGACACGCGGCAGCCGAGGTGGGTGAGGTCGAGGACGCGGACCGGGCAGGGCACCGTGACAGCGCCGGACAAGCGTGCCGCAATCGAGGCGGCTATCCGCTTCGCCTTCCGCTCATCCATGCCGGACGCGGCCGGCAACGTTGTCGGATCGTGAGTCGCCACCATGAAAATGCAGTTAGCCCGCCCAGGTCACCGACCGGTTAAATCAGCTCGTCCCAGCCGACAAAAGACGTGATCGAACACACTCTGCGGGCGCTGCGAAGCACCCCGTCCCGGAGGAAGAAGGACGGGGTGCCCGCAGATGGCCGCAGTCCAGTGAGGCCTGATGTGACCATGGCGGACAATCTCTACGATATGGTTAATGGCAGGGCTGTACGGGGTCGGAGGTTCCCCAGCGCGCGAGCGTCAGGCCCTCTTGCAGCCGGACATGAAGCTCTTGCGCGGTTTGCCGTGCAGGCCCTTGGCGTCCGCCTGCTTGGAGCAGTCGAGCGACTTGGCGGTGCGGACCACCGGGGCCTTGGCCGAGTTCGCGGCGGGTGTCTTGGCGGGCGCGGGAGAGGGCGTCTGGGCAGCGGCGGTGCCCGCCATCAGCGTTGCCGCGGCGGCGAGCGCGGCGAGGGTGGTGCGCATGGGAGGGCTCCGGTGACGTTCTCTGGGTCACCTGCTTACGGCGTCGGCCCGCGCCCTGTCACGCGGCGTCGCGGCGGTGGCCCGCGATTGAGCGCCGACGAAGGTCGGTCACGGCTTCCGCGGGCCACGCAGTCGTTGAGCGGCCGCACGGGTCGCGACGCACGTGCGGCCGCCCGACAGGGTTGGTTTCGCAGGGTTTCAGGATCGCAGGCCGGCGGGCAAGGGCACGACGAACCCGCCACAACCGGCCGTTGCACCCCGAAACGCATCAAGGTTGTGCATCACTACAGTAGTCGGTTCGTGCGGTTTTCCATCCGACGCGAACCTCTAAGTTTCTGACGTCGCGTATGTCGTCGATTTTGCGACACCGACATAGTCAGTTGGGGCATCAATATCTTGGACGAGCGACAACTACCGTCAGCAGGCGGCTACGATCGGAACTGCACTCGGATAACCGGTTCTGATACATATTGCATCTATGAAAGGTCTGATATCCTCCTTCGGGATCGGACGCCCAAGTAGATAGCCCTGCATGTGCGTGCAGCCGAACGCTGAAACCATTTCCATCTGTTCGTTTGTTTCCACGCCTTCTGCGACGACATCCATTTTGAGCGTATTCCCTAGCTGCACGATGGCCTTGATTATTGCCTGAGAAGCCGGAGAAGTCGGCACGCTTTCTATAAAGGATCGATCAATCTTAACTTTGTCGAATGGGAAACGCTCAAAGTAGCTCAAAGACGAGTAGCCGACGCCAAAGTCGTCCATCAGGATCTGTATGCCCAAGACCCTAAGCTGCTCCAGCTGGTTAAACGTCCGGTCGACATCCCGGATCAAGAGACTTTCTGTCACCTCTAACTGAAGACGACAGGGCGCAAGACCCGTTTCCTCCAAAATTTCCTTCACGCTGTCGCAGAGGCGCCCGCTCTCGAACTGCAAGGGAGACAGGTTTACAGCAATTTTAATGTGCTCCGGCCATCGCGCAGCTTCGCCGCAGGCTTTGCACAGGAGCCTCGTACCCAGCTGCTCAATTAGGCCGCATTCCTCGGCAAGGCCGATAAAATCGGACGGAGCGATCGAACCGCGTGTGGGATGGGTCCATCGCGCCAGTGCCTCGAAGCTCGTCACGTTTCCTGTCAAAACGGATAGTACCGGCTGAAAAGCCAGATCCAGCTCATCGTTTTCAAGAGCATCTCGTAGAGATATTTCTAACGACCGCCGATCGTGAACAGCCTCGTCCATTTTCTTGCTGTAGAAGCAGGCGATCCCGCGGCCATGCTCCTTGGCGCGGTAAAGGGCGAGATCGGCGGCTTGTCGCACCTCGTTGGGTGAGCAGCCATCCTCCGGATAAAATGCGACGCCGACACTGGCACCCACATGCGCACGCACCCGGTCGGTCAAGACGGGCACCTTCATCGCGGCTATGATCGAGAGCGCAAGATTGGGCGTTCGCACGATCGCACCGTCAGCGATCAGCATTACAAACTCGTCCCCACCAATCCGCGCCAACAGGTCGCCTGGGCTACATTGCTCACTCAGTCGGCTCGAGATCTGCACCAGCACCTCGTCTCCAACCAGATGGCCAAACTGGTCGTTGACCGCCTTGAAGCGGTCAAGATCAATGCTCACCAAAGCAAACGGCGATCCTTCCGATACGAGATCGTCAAGGCGCAAGACAAAGCTTGCCCGGTTTCTTAGACCCGTAAGGGAATCATAAGCCGCCAGTCGTTGGACCTGCGCCTGAGCGTTGCGGGCTCGATCCAGCACTCTTCGTGCAGCCATAATCAGCAGAATGAGGACAGCGATGACGATTGGTGCGCCGCCATACCTCAGCGCAGCGCCCGGCCGACGCGGCGTCCAGCGCAGACCTCCGATCACTTCACCCGCTGGATTCCTCAATAGAAGGCTGTTTTGTTTATCGGGGCTCGTTAAACGAAGGTCTTGTAGCTGGTGCACTAGCCCCAGTCGTGTAATCGCCGGCGGGTCAAGTACGTCCACGAGCACGAGAAACGAAAGCTTGCCAGACGGTTGCGCTATTTTCTTTGTGTCGGGGATGATCGGGGCAACGGCGAAGGCAGCTACTCGCCCGTCCGTGATCGCGGCTAGGCCAACGATTCTTCGATCACTGCCCGGTTTCATTTTGAGAATGGAACCTACCGCTTCGCTCAACGGTGACCCGAGATAGCGGAACGCGTCCATGTGAATGTGGGTTAGCCCAGCCGACGCATAGGTCGTCTTGCCACTGGGACCGATCACGAAGCTGTTCTCGAACCCTTGCGTCTTGAACAGGTAGGGTCCAATATTCTGGTCTGCCCACTCCGGCACTAAATGAGTAACCAAGTTGGTGAAGCCCACGTCCCACGCCGAACAGTCGGTCAAGTACTGCTTCATCTCACTCAGGTGTACTTGGATGGCTATCCGGGCTGCACCCTGCTCGGTTTTTAGCTCTTGACGATCGGCTCGGATGGATAGTCCTAAAAGCATGAGCGAGATAGCCAACGCCGCTAAACTAATAATGGTCATGATTGGCAGGACAAAGTCCCTGCGGTAATCTAGTGCATATGCAACGGCGGATGCTTCGCCTTCTCCCTTCCGAGCTACATCGCGCAAATCGACCATTCTGACTCAGTATCAGCGGCCGATTAACGGAAAGCAAAACGTATGCGCCTGGAAGCGCGTGGACCGGCTCAGGGAAAAGGCTTGGATCAGCAATGCCGGGACCTTGGGTGTCCAGTCCTCGCGACTAAACGTCGGGGTCGGCGCTCCGGCCCCGGCCACACCTGTCGCACATCTTCTGATTTTTGCATCACGAACGGCCGGGTTTGGTGGTTAGCGGACAGGCGGCTTTCGGTCGCGATGAAGCTGATGCGACGGCGCTCAATCCTCTTCCTCAACCCAGAAGATGAACGCGCGCTCGTCGTCAAAGCCGATCAGGCCGCACTCGAATGTCGCGGTGGTAAGTGGGGTCCAGCTTAGCGACGGCGCATCTTCCCACCTCCCGTTCCCGAAGAACGTCGCGTCCTCGGCGTAGTCGGCCAGCGCTTCCTTGGCGCCCTTTAACGCTGCACGTCGCGGAGAGGCGCGACCATAGGTTAAGCTCGTCGTGCCCGCCACCGCGAGCACGTGGGCGGCTTTTGTCCTATTCAGATGAACCAACTTGTCGTCGGCAAAGGGATCGCCTGCTGACGTCGGCAGGCCGACGTTTGCCGCGATGGCTCTCGCGACCTGACGCTCCCGAACCTCAGGCCTCATGCCGATCTACCAACGAGCGTTGGCGCGACTGGCAAATCTGTTCAGGAGCCTTTCTAACGTCTGCATACAGAGAAGTAGAGCGGACCTAAAGAACGTCCGCAACTGGGCGTCAGCCGCCGAGAGAAACAGAGCCTCGAATCGCAAGTACGATCATCGATATGCAGAACAGCCCGCCCGGTAGAAAGGCCAACCAGAACAGGCGTGGATGCTGATCTCGCGACACATATAGCCGACGCCCAAACGCATTCGCGTATTGCATCGGCCGCTCTGGATCGCTCTGCGGAAGAACCAACCGAAGATCGCCACCACGGCGAGGCAGAGGATCGTGAGGGCAGCCCGAGAGAGCGTCAATCCTTGGGGATGCCTGATAGGATGAACGTCTGCAATTGGGCGTTAGCAGAATTCGGCTAAGCCTTGGCCGGCGCCGTCCACCCCACACGTTCCAGGGTGCCGACCAAGGTGGACCGAGCGATACCGAAGTTCCGACACACGGCCGCCTTGTTCGCTCCGGCCGCCAGCGCCGCGGTGATCGCCTCGATCTTCTCGGCATCGATTACGGGCCGCCTGCCGCCGTGGCGTCCCCTTCGCTTGGCAGCGGCAAGGCCGGCCATCACTCGCTCGCGCGTCAGGGCGCGCTCGTACTGCGCCAGCGCACCGAACAGGGAGAACAGCAGCTCTCCATGCGGCGTGGCGGTGTCCATCTGCTCGGTAAGCGAGCGGAAGGCGACGCTGCGTGCCTTCAGGTCCGCGATGATGGACAGGAGATGCGGCAGCGACCGCCCGAGCCGGTCGAGCTCCCACACCACAAGCGTGTCCCCTTTGGTCAAATAGGAGAGGCACGCCTTGAGCCCGGCCCGGTCATCGCGGGCTCCGGAAGCCTTGTCGGTGTGGATGTGCCGCGCATCGACCTCGGCCGCGACCAGAGCATCGCGTTGCAAAGCGACGGACTGACGATCGTCGGACGATGAAACCCGCATGTAGCCAACCAACATGTACGACAAACCCAAAGGTAACTGCTCACGGGGTTGGCGGGAGAGGGTTGCGGTGGGCGCGAGTATCTG
>NZ_CAXSHM010000067.1:0-7393 GCF_964237335.1 uncultured Sphingomonas sp. | reverse complement strand
TGTCAGATCGGCAATCCACTTATCCCCGCTGTGCAGATTCCCCGAACCACCTCTATACTCCGCTCGGCGCAGGCACCCACGTCATCGTCGTCGCGGTGAGCGCGAGCAGCGATTATGGCGGAACCAAGAATCGCCGCGTGCAAGTCAGCGTGGATGGCCGTCCGGTCGCGCGCGGGAGCGTTCCCGAAGGCGTCGAACCCTTTTATGGATCAGCCAGCCTGAACATCGGCGTTCCGCGCAACTCTCCCGTCGCAGTGACGCCGCTGCCGCCCTTCTCGGGATCGATCGAGAAGGTGCGGCTTCAGTTCCCCTGATTCGAACCGGAACTGCGAGCGCGGGATGGCTAGCGGGCCATCAGCGCGCAGGCAAGGAGCGATACCGGCTCTCGTCGCATATGCTACGTTCCCGGCCTCAGGTAACCGGACGCGTCATCGGATGTTGCCGGCCTCTATCCCGGATGATGGCTACGCGCGCGCCAGCGTGCAGGCCGTACGCGCCAACGCGCTGATCCGTGCGGGATCGGGCGTGCCGCGCCGTACGATCCAGCTGCCGCCGACGCACACCACTTGCGGTATCGCCAGCCAATCGACGGCCGTATCGAGGGTGATACCGCCCGTCGGGCAGAAGCGCGCCTTGCTCAAGGGAGCGCACAGGGCCTTCAGCGCCGGCACGCCACCGGCCGCCATCGCCGGGAAGAACTTGAAATGCGTCAGCCCCATATCGAGTCCGCGCATTACATCCCCGGCGGTCGCGGTGCCGGGCAGGAAGGCGACGTCGCGATCGATCGCAGCGCGGCCGAGCGACTCGGTCAGGCCCGGCGAGACGATGAAGCGGGCACCCGCATCGAGTGCGGAGTCGAGATCGCGCTCGTCGAGTATCGTGCCGGCGCCGACCACCGCGCCGGCCACTTCCGACATCGCCCGGATCGCGTCGAGCGCGCAGGGCGAGCGTAGCGTCACTTCCAGCGCGACCAGTCCGCCGGCCACCAACGCCTCGGCGATCGGGCGAGCATGGGCCAGATCGTCAATTACGAGCACCGGGATCACCGGAGACAAGGCCATCACCGCTGCGACGTCCATGCGTATCACTCCTCGCGAACGGATGGTGCGCCACGTGACGAGACATGGATCGACACCTGACGATAATCTCGATTGGCTGTATGGCCCGCAGGAGCCTCCTGACGATGCGTTGCGGTTACGACGACGACATCGCAGCCGGCAGCTTCACCCGCGCAAATCCCCGCCGGCGCGTCCTCGAAGACGAGGCATTTTTCGGGCGCGCAGTTTAGGCGCCCTGCCGCCAGCAGGAAGCTTGCCGGATCGGGCTTCCCCGAAAGGACATCCTCGGCGGTCACGAGCACCGAGGGTTTGGGGAGTCCGGCCACGGACAATCGGCGAAGCGCCAGCTCCCTAGGGCCGAGGTGACGATCGCCCATTGGCGTGGCGGCGCCGTTCTCAAAAACGCGCCTGCGCCGGCAATTTCCGCGATGTCCGCAACGTCGGCGAGTTCCGCCTCGAAGATCGATCGCGCTTCGCGTTCCGGATCGACGCCGGCCAAGCCGAGGCTCTCGATCACCTCCGTCACCCCCATGCCGTGGGATCCGGGCAGGAAATCCCGCGCGTTCAGCCCGAACCGGACGGCCCATTTGCCCCAGACGCGTTCGGACGCCGTGATGGAGGTGAGCTGGCGAGCCAGCCTTATCAATGCCGCACGGTCCTCCCGGTCGAACAGCGCGAGCGTGATGCCGGAGAGGTACAGCAGTTCCGCCGTTGCGCTTCGCGCCAACGCGTCGGCACAGCCTTCAAGCCGGAAGAGGTCGCGAACGGGTGCCTGGGACGGCCAATAGTAAAACTCTCGCTCGCCCGCCGCATCCGTGACGATCGCATAGAGTCCCGGCAGCCGCGATGGCGCGGTCAGTACCAAGTCCGGCCGGAGCCCTTCGGCCTCCCAATCCGTGCTCACAGGGCCACTGAACGGGTCGATGGCCCGATCAATGGCGACTGGTTCGAAGCTTAGGTCGGCCACGTACTCGTGCCCGAACTCAAGCCCGGCGACGTCGTCATCATGGATAATCTGTCGAGCCACAAGCGCGCCTCCGTCCGCGATCTGATCGAAGCCGCTGCAACCCTGCGCTTCCCCCCCACAGCCCCGACTTCAATCCGATCGAAAAGGCCTTCTCCCGGCTCAAGGCCATGCTCAGAAAGGCCGGTGAGCGAACCGTCGCAGGTCTCTGGAACCTCATCGGCAACCTCATCGACATTTTCCAGTCCGACAAATGCGCCAACTACTTCAGCTCCCGCGGATACGATCCAGAATGATCGGAAAACGCTCTAGAAAGATGTACTCACCTGAATCCCGTACGTCCGAGGCTCGCCGGTGTACCTGCGCAGGATGTCAGCAAGTCGCACTTCGCTCGTCCAATAATATTTGTCGGTAAGGTTGCGAACGAACAGCGCGGCCTGCCAACGCCGATCGGAGGCCTTCAAACCGATCCTCGCATCCACAAGTGTATATGCATTGATTGCCAAGCGAGGGTCATTACCAAACCCGGAGTTCGTGCTGCTGCGGTAATTCGCGTTGACGCCAAGCAGCCCGGTCAAACGCGCAGTGACTGGTATGTCATACTGCCAATCCGCTACAAGCTGATATTTGGGAGTGAAGGGGAACGAATTTCCTTTGAAGTCCGACAGATTGCCGATGACATCATAATTGGTGAAGTCGCTGGTGACCCGCGTATCAAGATAGGTGCCGGCGAGCACCAGCGTCATGCCCCTAACGGGATAGGCATTGAGCTGCAACTCGGCGCCCGCCACACGCGATTTAGGCACGTTGACCAATGCTTGGGCCGGCCCGATGAGTCCCAAGATGCGGCCGAGTACCTGCTTATTTGTGTAGTTGTAGTAAAAGCCTGCGCCAGTTACCTCCAGCACACGCCTCACGATTGGCACCTTGAATCCGGCTTCGTAGGCGAGCACCGACTCTTGCGTCACGGGCTGCAACTGAGAGGTCAGAAACGCGGCTAGAACCGGCGAACTGCCTGCTTTGTAGCCTCTGCTTATATTTGCGTAGATCAGGACTGAAGGAGCTGGCTTCCAGTCGAGGCCCGCGCGCCATGAAACGTTGTTCTCATTCAACGTGCCGTTGGAGCCTAGCGGTTGAAGATAGTTCGGTGAGGTGCGATCATCGATTAATGTGGCACAGCTGCCGATCTGGTAAGTTACAGCGGGGAAGCCGAACGCACGGCGGAGCGAACTGTCGATCGCGGACGCCGCGGCTGCGGAGCTCGCGTTTGCCGGCAAAACGCAGGAATTATATTGATCTTTCGTCGATGTATAGCGCGCACCGCCGTGTAAGACGAATTGCCGACCGAGGTCCAGGTCAACGTTGCCGAACACCGCCTTGGTGTTGAATCGCTGGCCGCCGTCCAGATCGTTGAGGTTGCTGCCCAGCGCAATTGAAGCCGACGCATAGGCACTATTGTAAGTGTCGAACTCGCTGGATATATCATGTGAGTAGTTGCCGCCGACGACGAACTTGACCGGCCCCGCGTCACCACTTAGTCTCAGTTCCTGCGCGAAAGAAGAAAGTGTGCCGGTAACCCGAGTGATGGAGGCCGGCACGTTCACGCCGCCTTGATCGACAAGTTGGTCGACGTTCATGTTCGAGTAAGAAGTCAGCGAGGTTAAGGTTAGAATAGAACCGAGCTGCTGCTCGGCGCGCAGCGAAGCCTGGAAGAACTTGTTGTTGCGACGCAAGTCGAGGCCGGGGTTCCAATCAGCGGCTCGATCGTTGCTTGGTGGTGCCGGGTAATTAACGACGATCGGCACCAGCGCGCTGGCTGCAGTAGAGATGACCACGCCAGTGCGCTGCGCCGCCTGGGTGTCAGATTGGTCTACGAAGCCGTTGACGTTCAGCACGAACGATGTCGTGTCGGACGGCTTGAAGTCGAACAGGATGCGGCCCTGATAGAAGCGCTTTGCGCCCAGAGTGTCGTTACGAGTATAGCTATACTGCCAGTCCCCGCCCCTCTCTACACGTCCGGACAGGCGCACGCCCAGAGTTTCAGTCAAGGGTCCGCTTACGTAACCTGTCGCGTCGAAAGTATTGAAACGTGCGAAGCTTACGTCGGCTCCTCCGCCAAACTTGTCGGTAGGCCGCGCGGCAATATAGTTGATCGCGCCCCCGGTGGCGTTCTGACCGAACAGCGTGCCCTGCGGGCCTTTGAGCACTTCCACGCGCTCAAGGTCCAGCGCGGCGCCTTGTGCCATGATGGTGAACGGCAGCGGCACCTCATCTTCATAGACACTTACGCTCGGACGGGCGCCAAGGGTGGTATCGAAGAAGCCTACACCCCGCAGCGAAAAAACCGGGACGCCGTTACCGCTTTCGGCATAGCTGAGGCCCGGCGTCACCTTCACGAGGCTCTGTACATCTGTAACGCCGCGATCGACCAGCTGGTTACCGGAGAGAGTGGTAATAGACATTGGAACGTCGGTTAAAGCTTGCGGGCGTCTTTGCGCCGTGACCACAATGTCAGATTGTGCCGAAGGGGTATCGGGTGCAACTGCGCTTGCCTGCGGAGTAGTAGCTTGGGCGTGCACAACCGATGGCGCGACGGAGCCGATCGCGATAGCACTCGATAAAGCCATCATAGTATTGCGCATAAATCCCCCTAAGCTAGCCCGCTTCTAAGCGGCGCACCTAAACAGCTCGATAATCGTCATTCCCGGACGGCTGCAAATCCAGATCAGCGGTTGTATTGTCTTTTTGGTGAAAGTGCTCTTTTGAAATAAGCTACCTACTGGCGACCTCGGCATCAACTGATTTACTGAAGGTATCGCTAGGCCATAGGACTACGAGCTCCTGCAGTGTCGCACGGTGACTCGGTCCTCTCCTATCGATACATCCGGACGGATACCCGACGTTGACGTCAGCGTAGTCCGTTCTGCTAATCAGTCAATAGAAAAAGCGGGCGGACGGGCGCTGGTGTCCAGTCTCAATGATAGGTGGTGCATCAGCCACGAGGAAGAGGAAGGAAGCGTGGTACATCAGGTCCTGCCGGAAGTGCGACGACCACAGAGGTGTCTGTTGAGTGACACAGACGGTGAAGATAGGCTGAGGGCGCTGGAGAGGCGTCACCGCGCAACCAGAAGACGGTCGCGAAGTGGCGGAAGCGGAGATCGCCGGCCAACCTGCGGACCAGTCCGAACGAGCCGAGGTTCACGACGCTGACAATCGGGGAGGAAGCCGTGGTGGTGGCATCCCGATGCCACAGGCTGCTGCCGCTGAATGATTGTATCTGCGCTCGCAGACGACGATCCCGCGCCTGAAGCGCTCGCCGCCCCACCGCGGTCTGCAGGGTCACGGTATCAGGCGGTTGCTCGATGTCGTGTCATCGGTCCTGCAATTCTCCCCGGAAGTGGGCTTTGAAAATTCCCTGATTGGCATTCCTGTCGGTTCTTCCGGCGGGGCTAGCCCCGCCGGAATGAACCGAGCCGCCATCGACGCCAGATCCCCGTGTATCGCGCGGCAATCTGGATGAGACAGTAGCGGCGATCAGGATGAGACTCTGTGGCCGTGACGGGAGCGAGATTGTCGCGGCGCGACAGGCAATGCAAGGCCAGTTTGGTGTTGATCGTCGCTCCGCGACAGAGCGTGTCTCAGGTTGATTGTCGCTGGAGGGCCGCGCGGCGTCGGTAGCTTTCGACGTTCATTTCGAAGATGTTGGAGTGGTGCACGAGGCGGTCGACGGCGGCGAGCGTCATAGCGGGGTCCGGGAAGACCCGAGACCAGTCGCCGAACGGCTGGTTGGCGGTGATGAGGGTTGATCGGCGTTCGTAGCGGGCGCTGATCAGTTCGAAGAGGACGGAGGTTTCGGCCTGGTCCTTGGTAACGTAGGCGAGATCGTCGAGCACCAGCAGGTGATATTTGTCGAGCTTGGCGATCGCGCTTTCGAGTGCGAGTTCGCGGCGTGCGACCTGCAGTTTCTGGACGAGATCCGAGGTTCGGGTGAACAGGACGCGCCAGCCAGCCTCGATGAGTGCCATGCCGATCGCTGCAGCAAGATGGCTCTTCCCGCCGCCTGGTCCGCCAATCATGATGAGATTGGCGCCTTTCTCGAGCCAGCTGTCGCCAGCGCAAAGCGCCAGGATGTGCGCCTTGGAGATCATCGGCACGTTGGTGAAGTCGAAGGTGTCGAGGGTTTTCCCTGGTGGCAGGCGTGCTTCTGCCAGGTGCCGCTCGATACGCCGCCGGTCGCGTTCGGCGATCTCATGCTCGGCGAGCGCGGCGAGGAAGCGGGTGGCCGGCCACGCTTCCTTGTCGGCGCGTTCAGCGAATTGCAGCCAGGCCTGCTTGATGGCGGGCAGACGCAGTTCGTTGAGGATGAAGGCGAGACGCTGGGTGTCGACCGCGGGGTTCATGCGGCCGCCCCCGTCAGCAGGTTGTTGTAGACGGCAAGCGAGGGCAATTTGACCGAGACGACCGGCAGACTGGCCGGGTCTGGTGAGAAGCGTGCTCGTAACTGCCCGAGATCCGGCAGGCGCCTGGCCTCCAGATCCTGCGCCAAGACGTCGGCCAGCTCTGCTTCGCAGCCCCGCTCATGGGCGAGCGAGAGCAACTCGACCATGATCTTGCAGGCCGCGCGTTCCGGCAACTGTTCGACGAGACGGTCGAATGTCCGGCGATACGCTTCCCGCGGAAAGATCTGGTCGCGGTAGACGAGGCTCATCAGCGCCATGGGTTTGCGCCGCAGGCTGTGGATGACGTGCCGATAGTCGACGACGTGTCCGTGCTTGCCGTCGCTGGGTGCTCGTCCGCGACGGAGCGTCATGAGACGCGTCGCGCCGAGGAAGAGATCGAGCCGGTCGTCATACAGGCGGACTCTCAGCCTGTGGCCGATGAGGCGCGAGGGGACCGTGTAGAAGACCTTCTTCAGCGTGAAGCTGCTGGTCGAGGTGACGGGGACGATGCTCTCCTCATAGTCGCCGGTGCAAAGCTGCGGGAGCTGCTGCAGCGTCCCGCGCTCGGCATCGATACGAGCGGCGTTGCGTCGATTCTTGCGCGCGGCAATCTCGTCGATGAAGGCGCGGTAGGCAGCCAGATCCGCGAAGTCGCCGGACCCGCGCATTAACAGCGCGTCGTTCACGGCATATTTGAGATGGCCGTGGGAGCTTTCGATAGCCCCGTTCTCATGGGCGACACCGCGATTGTTGCGCGTCGGCTCCATCGTATAATGCTCGCACAGCGCATCATATCGCCGCGTCAGGTCTGCTCGCGCGTGGGCGTCGAGATTGCGGAATGCGGCCGACAGGCTGTCACTACGATGCAAACGCGGGGCGCGGGACTGTCAGGATTTCCGTGTGTGGGCGGGCGGTTGAACATTACGCCGCCA
>NZ_CAXSHM010000066.1:0-8626 GCF_964237335.1 uncultured Sphingomonas sp. | reverse complement strand
CAGCTTCGCAGTCGCCTGATCAAGCCGTCATGCGCCAACCCCGTGAGCAGTTACGGTGACGGAGCTGTGCCGCAAGCATGGCATGTCGAGCGCAATCTACCACCGCCGCATACTCCTCGCCGGGGTGTCAAATGCTTGCCGATTTGCATACGCTGTAGGTTGAAGACCGGGAGCAATGGCATCTGGTTCGGCAGCGGCGGTGATCCACGGCTTCGGAGTCGGTCCGCAATCCTTAGCTTTGCGCAGGTGCAGCGACGCGGTAAGCCGGAAAGGTGCTCGCCCCCTTTTCTAATTCCGTAGATGATCGTGAGCAGCTGGCCGCTCTGTTGTACCAGGTCGCGGAAGGGGATCGAGCCGCCCTGGAGACGCTCTACCGACGAACATCCGCTAGGCTCTTCGCTGTCTGCCGCCGGGCACTGGGCGATGGGCATGACGCGGAAGAGGCCTTGCAGGACGCCTATCTGGCCGTTTGGCAACGTGCCGGCAGTTACTACCCATCGCGTGGCTCCCCGACGGCTTGGCTGGTCGTCGTCGCGCGGCATTGCGCCATTGACCGTCTGAGGTCACTGCGCCGGTCGCCTACCGTGCCGATCGAACTCGCAGCCGAGACGGCCGATGATCGACCAAACGCGTTCGACGCTGCGAGCGCCGACCGCAACGATCGCCGACTGCACGAGTGCTTGAAGGAGCTCGCGGCCGGTGATCGCGCGTTCATCGCGGCAGCATTCTTTCAGGGCGAAACTTATTCTACTTTGGCAACCCGGGAAGCCTTGCCTCTCGGCACCGTGAAGAGCCGAATCCGCCGGGCGCTTTCCAAGCTGCGCGCGTGCCTAGAGTAAGAACCATGTTACTCGGTTGTTTAGCAAGTGTTTCACACAAGCCGATATTCGACGCTCCCGTCGCGCTCTCCAGCGATCGCCGTCTTCCATATAGCTCGATAAACGCCGTAGCTATTGCTGATCGCCGAGCGGAACGGCGAAGCCCTCAGGTATCAGTCTGCCTCCATCAAGAAGGCAGGTGCGGGAGGTGGCCTGCTCGTTTAGGTTCAGGTAATGAAACTAGCTGACATTCATCTAAATGCTGGGTCCGCCAGCGACAAACCTGCCGCATCCCGTCGCTTCATCGAAGACTATGCGCTGATCGGGTCGACAGAGGCGGCGGCGCTGGTCCACCGTGACGGCGCGATCGAGTGGCTGTGTCTGCCCGCGTTCGACTCCGATGCGATCTTCGCCTCCCTTATCGGCACGCCCGAGCATGGCAGCTGGCGGCTCAGTGCGATCAATCCCGATGCCCGCATCTCGCGCCGTTACCTGCCCGACACCATGATCCTGGAGACAACGATCGAGACCGCGGGCGGCAAAGCCGTCGTATGCGACTTCATGCCATCGCCGGCGGACGGCGGTACGCACGAACTCATCCGGATCGTGCGCGGCGTCGAGGGCTCCATGGAGCTATGCACCGAACTCAGGCTGCGGTTCAACTATGGCGCATGGCTGCCCTGGGTCGAGCGCAAGGAGGGGATGATCTACGCGGTCGCCGGGCCCGACGCGGTGCGTCTGAGCAGCAGCATTGATCTCACAAATGTCGACTTTGCCACTCAAGCCGAGTTCACCGTCACCGCCGGCCAGACGCTGGCGTTCGCGCTCGAATACTACCCGTCGCACATCGCCCCGCCGCTTCCCCGGGACCCGTTCGCACTGTTGCGTCACTCGGAGGCGGGATGGCGTCGGTGGGCGTCGGCGTGCACCTACGACGGGCCGTATGCGGACACGGTCCGGCGCTCGCTGCTGACGCTCAAGGCGCTGACCTATGCCCCGACCGGCGGCATCGTCGCGGCGCCGACCACCTCGCTTCCCGAAGTGCCAGGCGGCGTGCGCAATTGGGACTACCGTTACTGCTGGCTGCGGGACGCGGTGCTGACGATCTATGCGCTCACCGGCTCGGGCTACCATGACGAGGCGAGCGCGTGGCGATGGTGGCTGATGCGCGCCGTCGCGGGCGCGCCGGACAAGCTGCAGATCATGTACGGCCTGCGCGGCGAGCGGCGGCTGACAGAGGTCGAGCTCGATCATCTGCCGGGCTATGAGGACAGCCGTCCGGTGCGGGTCGGCAATGCGGCGCACGATCAGCTCCAGCTTGACGTCTATGGCGCCGTGCTTGCCGCCTTCGATGGCGCGCGACGCGGCGGTCTGCCGGACATGGACGTCGTCTGGCCGCTCCAGCGCGCGATCGCGACCCACCTGCTGGATTTGTGGCGACAGCCGGACTCCGGGCTGTGGGAGGTGCGCGGCCCGCCACGGCACTTCGTCTATTCCAAGGTGATGTGTTGGCTGGCATTCGACCGCATGGTCGCGAGCGCAGAGGACTTTCACCTCGACGGCCCGATCGACGACTGGCGCACCGCCCGCGACGCGATCCACGCCGACGTGTGCGAGAAGGGCTTCGACAAGGCGAGCAACAGCTTCGTCCAACATTACGGCGCCGATCGCGTCGACGCGGCGCTGCTGCAACTGCCGACGCTCGGCTTCCTGCCCGCCGACGATCCGCGCATCCAGGGGACGATCGCCCGGATCGAGCGCGACCTGCTCGTCGACGGCGTCGTCTACCGCTATCTGACCGACGGAACGGACGGCGACGGCCTGCCGGGTCGCGAAGGCGCCTTTCTGGCCTGCAGCTTCTGGCTGTGCGACGCCTATACCGTCTCCGGCCGGCTGGACGAGGCGACGGCGTTGTTCGAGCGACTGCTCTCCTACGGCAACGATCTCGGATTGTTCGCCGAGGAGTACGACCCGGCGACTTGTCGCCAGCTCGGCAACTTTCCCCAGGCGTTCAGCCACTTCGCGCTCGTCAACTGCGCGCACACCCTTGCGGGAGCTGCCAGCGGCATGGCCGCCCATCTCGCGAGCGACGCGGGAGAGGTCCCGTTACCGTGAGAAGCTGTTAAGCCAAGCTGGTTCGCGATCAAAAGAACTCAAAAGGGCGTTCGAGGGTTTGTCGGCGGTCTTTGGCTCCGGAGATCCGCTCACCTCATCGATCCGACAGAGTGAAGGCCCCCGTTGCACAGCATGGGCGGGACGGCTCTGGGCAACCAGCTATCGCCGGAAAAGGAGGGTGCTCCAGAGGCGTCCGATGATCGACACGGAACGTATCAAGAAGGTGATCGACGAACGTCTTCTTTGAACGACCTGGGCAGCCGCAGCTTGCGCCGGGTTCGTGGCTTGGCTCTGATCGGCTGCATTCTGCTGCCTGGCGTGGCGCAGGCGCACGTGAAGTGGTTTTGCGGGCCGATCGACGGCTCGCTTCCTCCAGCACCGCTCGGGCAGGTTTTGTCACCGCTCTACTTCACCTGCCTTGTCGGGTTCACGGCACTGGTTGCGGTTGGAGGCGGTTGCGACGCGCTCATCGCCCGGTTCATGCCCGGATCGGCGACCGTCAGCCCGCGAAGCGACATCATCGTGGATGTGCTCGTGCGGGTCGCGGTGGCGATCTATGCAGTTTGCCTGTGGCGCGATCTCGCAGTCGTGCTCTGGGCCGACGATGCAACCGGGTCTGTTTTGACGCCGGAGATGGTCGACAAGGACCGCCTCGTCGGACTGCTGCAACTCTCGATCGCAGGTATGGTGCTGGTGCCGCGACTGTCGCTGCTGGCCGGCGGCGGGCTTCTCACCCTCTACGCAATCGGCGTGGCGCGGTTCGGCCTATTCTACATGATCGACTACCTGTTTTTCGTCGGTCTCGCGGTTTACATCGCGCTCGGACAACCGGTGATGCGGCACCGCCTCGGCCTGATGTCCTGGCGCGTCTCGATCCTCACCGGCAGCCTAAGCCTGAGCCTCATGTGGACGGCGGTGGAGAAGTTTCTGTTCCCGCAGTGGACCATCGCCGTCCTGTTGCGTCATCCCGGCGTGACGGCCGGCTTCCCCTTTCCGTCCGTCGCTACCATCGCCGGCTTCGTCGAGTTCAGCCTCGCCTTCTACCTGCTAGTCGGGCGCGCCGTCCTCGTCCGGATCGCCGCGGTAATTTTCTCGTTCGTCTTCATCATGGCAATGCCGGAGTTCGGCATGGTCGACGTCGTCGGCCATATCCCCGTCCTCGTCATCTTCGCCGCGACCTTGCTGCAGGGCGAGACCCATCTTCAGCGCTCGTTTCGCGGGCCGGTATCGAGCATATCGGGATCCGCAGCGTCGGTGATTGTCCGCTACGTCGCCATCTTGGCGACGTTGATGTCGTTCTACTACGGACTGCATGCCGCGTCGGTCTGGGCGCAAGGAAAGCCCGTGCGAGTCAGCCAGCCGTCGCCAGCAAGCGCGCAAAGGGTCCGTTGATCCCACCTCCATAACCGCAACGACCGGGCTGGTCAGCGACAGCCCCTTCCAGCGCAGGTGAAGCGCGTCGTAGCGGGGTGCGCTGGTCTTGGTGCCAGTCATGTGGAAGCCGGTTACCGAGCCCGAGGCGTTACATCAGCTCGACGAACGTATCGAACCCGCGTGCAGCCCCTTGCTACTCTGCGACAAAGTGAGCAACGTCGTCCGGCAGCTGGCATCCGCCGCTATGGCGACGACGCATCTGTCAGATCTCAGGAAAACTATGGGTCATCTTCGAACCGCTAACAAGCGGCTTAAACGTGCTTTGCTGGCAACGGCACGCCGCAGAAAACTGGACGCCACCATACCGACGCCAGCGACGTTTGCGGCTTGGAAGCCGAACTGACGCAGGATCTTGCGCTCCGCGACGAGGCTCAGAGTGACGGCGCCGACGCGTTAGATGAACTGATCGACACGGCTCCTGTCGGGAACGGCGGTCATTTGCGGCTTCTGCGCCGCGGCGCGGCCTACTCGATCCAGCTCGGTGACGACGAGTTGATGGGCAGCGAAGCCGCTGAGTCAGAGCAGGCTCTGGCGCACCTGACGATTAACCGCATGAGGAAGCAGCGCGACCGCGTCCTGATCGGCGGCTTGGGCATGGGCTTCACCTTACGCGCAGCCTTGGCAGAACTGCCCTCGAACACCGCGATCGTCGTCGCGGAAGTGGTGCCCAAAGTGCTGGGGTGGGCACGAGGTCCGCTCGCCCACCTATTCGGCGACGCGCTCGACGATCCGCGGCTGACCATCGAAGTGGGTGACGTCCACGATGTCATCATCGCCTCGCCGGGTGGGTTCGACGGGATCATGCTGGACGTCGACAACGGCCCCGATGGCTTCATCGACGTCGCCAACGATCGCCTGTACTGCAATTGGGGCCTGCGCGCTTCCTACACCGCGTTGCGGCCCGGCGGCGTGCTGGCGGTCTGGTCGGCGTATGATGATCCCGCCTTCCTTGCCCGACTAAACAATGCAGGATTTTTGGCTGAGGAGATCAAGGTCAACGACCCCGGCAGGGAGGAACGTGGGCCTTACACGATCTGGATCGCCCGTCGGCCCGACCAGGAGCGCGGGGCCGGCCTAACCGCCGCGGAGGGGCATCAGGTCTGAGAAGACCCACAAATGGTCATTCCGAGCGGCCTAAGCCCTCCCCGAAACTGGACGCTCGTTCACCGACGCAATTGTCCGCTGGGTGCGGCTGCCGCTGTTGCCTCTGACGGTGTTGCTCAAACGGCTGCCCCCACCCTAAGGTACTCGCATGGGGGAATCTTCTGACGTCGAGCAGTTCATTGCGCAGTGGCGGGACACAGGTGGATCGGAGCTCGCGAACACGCAAAGCTTCATCAACGGCCTATGCCGGCTCATCGGGGTGGAGCCGCCGCACGGCAGTCGCACCGACGATGCCCAGAACGACTATGTCTTCGAGCGACGCGTGTTCCAGGACAATGGCGATGACACCGTCAGCTTCGGCCGGATCGACTGCTACAAGCGAGGCGCGTTCATCTTTGAAGCCAAGCAGGGAAGCGAGGCCGATCGCGCCGCGGCCGAGCGCGGCGAGGACGATCTCGACCTATTCGGCCAGACCGCATCGGTGCGCCTGAAGCGCGGCACTGCGCGGCGCGGCACGCCTGGTTGGGCGAAAGCGATGGTGCAGGCAAAGGGCCAGGCCGAGCGCTACGCTAAGGCGCTGCCGACGGACCACGGCTGGCCGCCGTTCCTGCTCGCGGCGGATATCGGCTACTGCATCGAGGTCTATGCCGACTTCTCCGGCACGGGGAAGTCGTACGCCCAGTTTCCCGATCGCTCGCGCTACCGGATCATGCTCAACGATCTGCGCGATCCGGAGGTGCGCGAGCGGCTGGCGGCGATCTGGGACGCGCCCGCCAGCCTCGATCCCACCGCGCGCGCAGCCCGCGTCACGCGCGATATAGCGGACCTGCTCGCCACGGTCGCCCGCCGGTTGGAGAAGCGCGGCCACACGGCCGACCGCACGAGCGGCTTTTTCATGCGCCTGCTCTTCACGATGTTCGCCGAGGACAGCGGGCTGATCCCGGAGAAGAGCTTCACCAACCTGCTCAAGAACCAGCGGACGGCGCCGCAGCATCTGGAGCACCAGCTCGCCGCCTTGTGGGCGGCGATGGACGCGGGCGAGTTCTCGCCCGCGCTCGGCGTGCCGGTCGCCAAGTTCAACGGCTATCTGTTCAAGGATCGCACCGCCATCCCGCTCGACGCCGAGGAGTTGGAGGTGCTGATCCAGGCGGCCGAGCATCGCTGGACGGAGGTTGAGCCCGCCATCTTCGGCACGCTGCTGGAGCGTGCGCTCAACCCCAAGGAACGCGCCAAGCTGGGCGCCCATTACACGCCGCGCGCCTATGTCGAGCGGCTGGTCGGGCCGACGATTATCGAGCCGCTGCGCGCCGACTGGGCCGGCGTACGCGTCGCCGCGTCAGAGCTGATCGATCAGGGCAAGGCCGAGGAGGCGCGCCGCACGGTGGAGGCCTTCCACACCCGGCTCGCCCAGACCCGCGTGCTCGATCCCGCCTGCGGCACGGGTAATTTCCTCTATGTCGCGATGGCGCGGATGAAGGAGCTGGAGGGCGAGGTGCTCGACCTCCTCGTCGACCTCGGCGACGACCAGTATCTCGCCGAGTTGACCGGCCATACGATCACGCCGGAGAACTTCCTGGGGATCGAGATCAACCCACGCGCCGCCGCCATCGCGCAGCTGGTGCTGTGGATCGGCTACCTGCAGTGGCACTTCCGCGTGAACGGCGCCGACCGTCCACCGCCCGAGCCGATCCTTCGCGACATCCGCACCATCGAGACCCGCGACGCGCTGATCGAATATGACGAGCGCGTGCTGGAGCGCGATGCGTCCGGCGCGCCCGTCAGCCGCTGGGATGGCGAGACGATGAAGCCGCATCCCGTTACCGGCAAACCGGTGCCGGACGAGGTGGCGCGGGTGGAGGTCTACCGTTACGTCAAGCCGCGCCGGGCGACGTGGCCGAAGGCCGACTTCATCGTTGGAAACCCGCCGTTCGTGTCGAGCAGAGAAACGCGAGAGCTGCTGGGCGACGGCTACGCGAATGCCTTAAGGACTGCATTTCCTCGTATTCCCGGCAACGTTGATCTCGTCATGTACTTCTGGAGCGAGGCAGCTCGATGCGTCCGGGCAGGTGCTCGTCGGTTTGGCCTCATCGCGACCAGCCGCATGAGAATGGAACAGAACCGTGAGGTTACAGCCAAAGCGCTGGGAGACGATCTCGAAATCGTTCATGCAATCCCCGATCACCCCTGGGCAGGGAAGGAGGCCGATGCAGGTGTGCGTGTGGCATTCACGGTCGTGGCTGGAGCGGGCCACGCGTCAAAAATGCTTCTGACCAGCCCCGATCACGACAATCCTAAGGCGCGGGTGCCAGACGGTACGGTTCTGGATCAAAGCGACCTAATCGCTTCGCGCCGGGCTGTCATTTCCGCTGATCTATCCCCGTCTGTTGACACTTCGACTCTAAAGGAACTTAGGGCGTGGGATCGCATCGTACATGCGGGTATGAAGCCCTATGCACGATCGCTGATCCTAGGTGATGGCGAGGCGAGACAGATTTTCTCTGACGAGGAGCAGCTTAACAAGTATGCGCCGTTCTATCTGAATGGACAGGACGTAGCTCGACGGGCTCGTGGCGCTCGGGTCCTGGACTTCAACTCTTTTGACACAGAGCAGGGGGTCAGGAACGCGTCCGAGCCAGCTTATCAGTATCTGCTAAACCATACCAAGCCCGAGCGCAGCCAAGAGCGCAATCCTCGTCTTCGGAATGAATGGTGGCGCTTTGAAGCGTCTCGTGAGGAACTTAGGGCAGGACTAAAAGGCATTGTCTATTACATCGCTACTGTCGAGAATTCACCCACCCGCTACTTCGTTTTCCTAAGTTCAAAAACTCTCCCTGACCAGAAGCTGCGGTGCATTGCGAGCGACGATTCATATGTTCTCGGCGTTATGAGCTCGCGTTTTCACGCTCTCTTTTCTTCCCGCCTTGGCGGACGTCACGGCGTTGGGAATACGCCGGTCTACAACACGAAATGCGCGACGGCTTTTGCATTCCCCGCTGACGCGCCCGACGATCGCAAGGCTAAGATTCGAGAGGAAGCCGAGGCCCTCGACGCGCTTCGCAAGCGAGTGATGGCGGAGCATGCCGACCTGACTCTCACCAAGCTGGGCACCCCCAATAACCCTGGCGTCATCCGGCCGAAGGTGATTCACTGCGCCT
>NZ_CAXSHM010000065.1:0-8663 GCF_964237335.1 uncultured Sphingomonas sp. | reverse complement strand
CAGCTTCGCAGTCGCCTGATCAAGCCGTCATGCGCCAACCCCGTGAGCAGTTACCAAGATAGGTTCCAAGTGTCTTGTTTGACGGAAACTGACGTCATCGGTGGCGGCAGAGCATGTCTTGCGATAGCAACAAAAAAGAGGATATGAAGTAGCAAGGCTAACGTCAGTAGCACAATCACCATGGTTGGGCTTATGTCCAATGGTGGAGCTGGAATTTTCGAAGAAATAATCGATATTGCGGTTGGCCCGACGACTGAAAAGACTAAGAGTCCCACAACCATTGGGATAGAGATGCTGTTCGCTGCTTCAGAGCTCGGTGATCTTTCGGCGGCGGATCGCCACAGGCTAGGCGCCGCTATGGCCAGATACGCCAATGCGGCCCAACGCGACACGTTTACCGCACTGGGGTTGCTGCTTCCCGCGCTGAAAACTAGCGCTATTAGCAAGCCAGCTATGATCGATAGGGTAAAAGCGCCGGCTCTGAACTGGCGCTCTGCGAACGACCTTATTGGTGGCGGAGCATAGATCAGATTGGGGATTATGGAATAGAGAACGCCGGATAAAGGGTTTGCCGGTTCTATGTACTCAAGAGCCTGCTGTC
Source organism: uncultured Sphingomonas sp. (assembly GCF_964237335.1). NCBI lineage: Bacteria > Pseudomonadati > Pseudomonadota > Alphaproteobacteria > Sphingomonadales > Sphingomonadaceae > Sphingomonas > uncultured Sphingomonas sp. The sequence continues at coordinate 8,062 of NZ_CAXSHM010000065.1, read as the reverse complement.
GAAGTGCCTCCTTTATGTAATTGTCGGCACGAGGTGTTGTACCGAGTTCATCCGGAGAAAGCATGGGCGCAAGAGCAGCGGGCCTGCCTCTCCCAAAGTAGAAACGTAATTGGCTCAAGACTCGATAAATCAAACGCCCGGTAACTACAAGGACGACGAACGACACTATTAGAACACCGATTGCACTGGCATGTTCCGTGCCTTGGAGGGTGGATCGTGCGCTGAGCAGGAGGTAGAAGCCAGTAAGACCAGCTATCGCTGCGGCGCTGGCCAGAAAATAGTTATGAATACGAAGCGGATTGGCCAGGCTAAAGCTTTGACTGCTACTGCCATATTCGTATGCCATGATTTCCCCCGTATCCCCTCGTCAGCAGTGGCTCTTTTAGCAAAATGTGGCAAGAGGCGAGCGAGCGCCAAAATAAGCATGGTCTGGGCGCTCAAGCCGCTTTTGTGAGGGAACGTCATCGCCGGATGGCGCGACTTCCGCCGCTGAGCAGCAGTGCCATGTGGGTCAAGCCTGCACGCCGAGCCACATGACGACCGAGGTCGTTCCAGGCGATGAGCCGATGTGATGGATCGCGTGGCCGGTCGGCGTTGCGGGCGAACCGCTCGGGAAGATCACCGGCCCAGCGCTTTCGCGCGGACGCCGCCCCGTGTAGGAACCGCCAGTGGCCAGCCTGCCAGTCTCTCCCGCGTCCGGCCCTTCGCCTGGTTCCGCGCGCGCCACCGCACCGCCGGCGCTGCCCGTTCCTGTCCGGCCGTTCTTCGAGAACCGGGTGCGGGCGTTCTGGGCGTTGCAGGCGGCGGGGTGGAGCGGGTATCTGATCCTGCGCGGCGTGTCGTCGATCTCCAACGGCTGGAGCTTCCAGTCGACTGTTCCTGTCGTGATCGAATCGATCGTCGGCTATTGCATTACCCTGCTGCTCTCGACGCTATACGGTTATTACCGGCGCGAGCTCCGCCGCATTATCGGCATCCCGCTCGCGGGGCTGACGCTGCTCGTCGCGACGTTGCTGTACGCGGTGATCGACGCCTTCTCCTTCTCGTTCATCCGGCTGGAGGCGCCGGGCGTCGACCTGTCGCTGCTGTTCGGCACATTGTTCCTCAACTTCACCGTGCTGCTCGGCTGGTCGGCGCTGTATTTCGGGATCAATTTCTACCTGATCGTCGAGGAGCAGGCCGACCAGATGGAGGTGCTGGAGATGCAGGCCTCGTCGGCGCAGCTCGCGATGCTGCGCTACCAGCTCAACCCGCATTTCCTGTTCAACACGTTGAACTCGATCTCGACGCTGGTGCTGCTGAAGGACACGCAGCGCGCGAACGCGATGCTGTCGCGCCTGTCGTCGTTCCTGCGCTACACGCTCGCCAACGAGCCCACCGCGCATGTGACGCTGGCGCAGGAGGTCGAGACGCTGAAACTGTACCTCGAGATCGAGAAGATGCGGTTCGAGGCGCGGCTGCGCCCGAGTTTCGACATCGATCCGCGCGTCGAAAAGGCGCGGCTGCCCTCGCTGCTGCTCCAGCCGCTCGTCGAGAATGCGATCAAATATGCGGTGACGCCCAAGGAGGACGGCGCCGACATCACCGTCACCGCTCGGCTCGCCGGGGACAGGGTGCAGATCGACGTATCGGACACCGGCCCGGGTTTGCAGGCGATGCCGAAGCGGCCAAGCCTTTCAACAGGCGTGGGAATCACCAATATCAAAGAAAGGCTCGCGCAGGCCTATGGCCCCGATCAGCGGTTCCAGGTCCGCGCGCTGCCCACCGGCGGGTTCGGAGTCGCGATCGAAATCCCGTTCCAGCTCGATGAACCGTTGAGAGAAGCCCCATGAGCATCCGTACCATCCTGGTCGACGACGAGCCGCTGGCCATCCAGGGGCTGGAGCTGCGCCTTCTGGTGCACGAGGACGTCGAAATCGTCGCCAAATGCCAGAACGGCCGCGAGGCGATCGGCGCGATCAAGACGCACAAGCCCGATCTCGTCTTCCTCGACATCCAGATGCCGGGCTTCGACGGCTTCTCGGTGGTGCAGGGGCTGATGGACGTCGATCCGCCGCTGTTCGTCTTCGTCACCGCCTATTCCGATCACGCCATCCGCGCGTTCAAGGCGCAGGCGCTGGGCTATCTGATGAAGCCGGTCGACGAGGGGGAACTCGCCGACACGCTGGCGCACGTCCGCCAGCGATTGCTCGAGAAGGGCAGCGCGGAGGAGGCGGAGAAGCTGAAGGAGGTGCTGGCGGAGGTCGCGCCCGACGCGGTAAGCGACGGCGCGGGCCTCGATGGGCCCTCCTCCTCGGGTGCGCCCGGCCGGTTCGAGAAGATGATCAACATCAAGGACCGCGGCCAGATCTTCCGCGTCGACGTCGACACGATCGAGCTGATCGAGGCGGCGGGCGACTACATGGTCATCAAGACGGGCGACAATTCGCTGGTGCTGCGCGAGACGATGAAGGACCTGGAAAAACGCCTCGATCCGCGCCGCTTCCAGCGCATCCATCGCTCGACGATCGTCAACCTCGACCTCGTCAAGCAGGTGAAGCCCCACACCAACGGCGAATGCTTCCTGGTGCTGGGCTCGGGCAGCCAGGTGAAGGTCAGCCGCTCATACCGCGAGGTGGTGGCGCGGTTCGTGCATTGACCTACCCGTCACCCCAGACTTGATCCGGGGTGACGAAGTCTTGCGATCAATCGCTTGCCGAAACCTCGTCGGACGGCTCCGCACCCGCCGCCGGCCGCTCGAACCAGGCCTCGACCTCGCCCGACAGTTTAACCGTCAGCGGCTGGCCCCGGCGATCGACCTTCTTGCCAAGTGCGACGCGGATCCAGCCTTCGGTGCGCGAATATTCCTCCACGTCGCGGCGCTCGGCGCCCTTGAAGCGGATGCCGATCCCGCGCGCGAGTAGCGCCTCGTCGAAGAACGGGCTGCGCGGGTTGGAGGACAGGCGGTCGGGAGGTGTATCGGTCATGGGCCGGCGCCTTGGCGCAACGGCCTTGGGATTTCCATAGCGAAACGGCGCGGGAGGTTTCCCTCCCGCGCCGTTCACCGACCCATCACAGGTCGATCAGGTCAGTCGCAGACCCGGACCGGGACGCGATAGCCGTAATAGTCGCGACGGAACTGCGTCCAGCACCGCGGGCCATAGTAGCCGTAGTAGGGATAGGCATAACCATAGGCCGGATATCCGTACCCATAGCCGCCGTAGCCGTAGCCATGGCCCGCGATCGCCGCGCCCACGCCCAGGCCAACGATCCCGCCGAGCACCGCCGCTCCGCCCGGCCCGATCCCACCGCGGTATCCATAGCCGCCACGATAGCCACCATATCCGCCGCGATACCCACCATAGCCGCCGCCATGGAAGGCGCCGCCACCACCGTGGAACCCGCCACCGCCGCCATGGCCGCCGCCGCCACGCTGCGCGTCCGCCGGTACCGAGGCGGTGACTGCCGTCGCCGCGAGGACCAGACCCAGTCCGATCTTGCCCAGAATCTTGTTCATCTCGTAACTCCTCACATCCAACGCCCGGTCCGCTGCCTGCATCATTAACGCATCGGGCGGGAGCGTGGTTTCAGGATTAGGCGAGTCGGGCTGAACCGACGCGGAATGCGTTGTTAAGCAAGCGTTTATGCGAGCCGGTCGCTCCCACTCCTATAGCAGCGGGCTGACAAGCCGGGCGATGTTCTCCGCCAGCCGGCGCGGGCGCGAGCGGCACGCCCAGCGATCCTTGTCGACCAGGTCGCTGCCGTCGAGATACCCCTGCTGCACCGCCTCGACGCCTGCGACCGAGGCGGCATCGTGGATCAGCAGCGACGCCTCCTCGTTGAGCTGGAACGAGCGCAGGTCGACGTTGCTCGACCCCACGATCGCGATCCGGCTGTCGACGCTGACGTTCTTGGCGTGGAGCAGGAAATCGCGGAACTGGTGGATGCGGATGCCCGCGTCGAGCAACTGGCTGTAATAGGAACATTGCGCGAGGTGGACGACGCGCTGGTCCACCACCTTCGACACGACCAGATGCACCTCCACCCCGCGCGCGACGGCGGTCCGCATCGCGCCCACCACGTCGTCGTCCGGGATGAAGTACGGCGTCGCCAGCACCACGCGCTTGCGCGCCTGGTGGATCTGCCACACCAGCAGCGTCTCGAACCCCTCCATCGGATATTCCGCGCCGCTGGGCAGCAGTTGCAGGCACGCCTCGCCGGTGCGCTCGGGCTCGGTGGCCGGGCCGTCGGGCCTGGTCTCCGTCTCCAGGAACCAGTCGGCGCGCACCGCCGCCTCGATCTCCGCCACGACGGGCCCGGTCACGCGCGCGACGAGCTCGCGGTTGACGACGCCGGGGCGGAAGTCCTTGGCGACGATGTTCTGCGATCCCGCATAGGCGATGCGCCCGTCGATCGCGAACAGCTTGCGGTGGTTGCGCATGTCGCGCCGGGTGCGCAGCCGGAAGCGGAACCGGAACGGCAGCGCTTCGCGCACCTCCGCCCCCGTCGCGTGCAGCATCGCGAGCGTGCCGCGCCGCCATGTGTGCGAGCCGACTGGATCGAACAACACGCGGACCCCGACGCCGCGCGCCACCGCGCGGGCGAGCGCGTCCGCCACCTTGTGGCCCACCGCATCGTCCGCGAAGATGTAGACGGTCATCATCACGCAAGCCCGCGCGGCGTCGATGTCCGCGACCATCCGGTCGATTACGCCGTCGTAATCGTCGATCAGCTCGACGCTGTTGCCGCACACCGCGGGGAAATAGCCCAGCCGCTGCGCCAGCGCGTCGATCGCGCCGGGATCGTCGGGCGGATGGCGCGAGAGCAGCCCTGCGATCCGGTCGAGATAGGGCCGCAGCGACTCGAACCGCTCGCGCCGCCAGGCCGGGAAATGCGGGCTGCCGATCATCCAGAAGGCGATCAGCCCGGGCACCGGCAGGAAGAAGATGATCCCAAGCCACCCCGCGCTCGCCTGCGGCGACCGGCGCAACGGCACGACCGCCAGCGCACCGAGGCGGATCAGCCATTCGAGGACGTAATAGCCGGTTTCCCAGCCGTGCAGGTCGAAGTGAGGCAGGTAGGGGTGGAGCAGATCGAGGCGCATGGGGTGGAGTATAACAAGGGATAATGTCAGGGGCAGTAGCAATCGCGGGGTGCCCGTCCCGCTACTACCGGGCCGACTTACCGAGCTTGGGACGTGCGGCGGTTCGCCCCGCTCCGTGCCGTCAGGGTTGCGCGGTCGATCGGACGACGATCTCGCCGATGTTGATCTCGCCAGGCTGCTCGATCGCATAGGCGATAGCGCTGGCCACCGCCTGCGGGTCCATGGCGTAGGTCACGGCGGCCGCTTTCATCTGCGCCTGGAGCGCCGGATCGCGGACGTGCTCGACGAAGCTGGTGTTCGTGAACCCCGGCGAGATGACCGTCACGCGCAGCTTGCCGGCGAGCTCCTGCCGCAGCCCGTCGGAAAGCGCCAGGACCGCGGCCTTTGTCGCCGAGTACACGGCCTGGTTGGGCGTCGTCTTGCGGGCCGCGGTAGAGGCGATGTTGACGAAGTGACCGCTGTCCTGAGCGCGGAAGACGGGCAGCGCCGCCGCGATCCCGTACAGCACGCCTTTCAGGTTCACGTCGACCATCCGCTCCCAATCATCCACCGCAAGATCGTCGAGCGGTCCGATCGGCATGGCGCCCGCGCTGCTGACCAGGACGTCCAGCCGGCCGAACCGCCGGCACGTGGCCTCCACCAGCCGCACCAGATCGTCGCGACGGGACACATCCACCGGAATCGGCAACGCCTCGCCACCGGCGGCGGCGATCCGGTGGGCCAAGGCGTCCAGCCTGTCCCCACCCCGCGCCGCCAGCACGAGTTTCGCGCCCCGTTCGGCAAGCCGCAGCGCGGCGGCCTCGCCGATCCCGCTGCTCGCGCCCGTGATCGCCACGACCTTGTCCATCATCGCTCATCCATTCGGTCGGCCCGACGCCTGCCGCGACGACCTTACCTCAGATCCGTCATTTGTTGAGGGGCCGACCGCGCGCCTTCGCCAGGGAAGCGGTCCTCGCGCGCCCTCGCACGATCCGGCGGACACGGCGCCCGAACACGCGTCCAAGCCTCACGGGACCCTTCATGACCCAATTCGACCACGCCGTGCCGTCCTTGGGCGACCCCTCGTTCCGCCACGGCTTCGAGACGATCGACGGGTTGCGGCTGCACCATGTGACGGCCGGGCCGGAGGACGCGGAGCCGCTGGTGCTGCTCGCCGGCTATCCCGAAAGCTGGTTCGCGTGGCGCAAGGTGATGCCGATCCTGGCGGGGCGCTTCCGCCTGATCGCCGTCGACCTTCCGGGCCAGGGCGATTCGGACAAGCCGCTCGACGGCTATGACACCGGGACGGTCGCGCGCCGCGTCCATGCCCTCCTCGGACGGCTCGGCCTTGCCCGCTACGGCCTCGCCGCGCATGATGTCGGTGCGTGGGTCGGGCTCCCCTATGCGCTGATGTTTCCAGGCGAGGTCAGCCGGCTCGCCATCCTCGACGCGGGCATCCCCGGCATCACGCTGCCCGACATGCTGCCGACCGCGCCCGACCGGGCGTGGCGGACGTGGCATTTCGCCTTCCACGCCCTCGCCGACCTTCCCGAGGCGCTGATCGCGGGCCGCGAGCGCGTGTATCTCGACTGGTTCCTACGCCGCAAGGCCGCCGACCCGTCGAGCTTCAGCGAGGCCGACCTCGACGAGTACGTCCGCATCTTCACCAGGCCGGGCGCCCTGCGCGCAGGGCTCGCCTTCTATCGCTCGGTCGGCCTCTCCGCCGAGCAGAACCGCGCGCTGGTCCGCGATGCCAGGCTCGCCATGCCGGTGCTGGCCGTGAGCGCCGACCAGGGCTCGATCCCCGACATGGCCGGCCCGTTGCGGCCCTTCGCCGACGACCTGCGCGGCGAGACGATCGCGCCGAGCGGCCACTTCATCCCCGAGGAGCAACCCGAGGCGCTCGCCGCGCTCCTGGCTGACTTCTTCGCGGCGTGATGGACACGCTAGACGTCCGGCGTAAAGTCAGGAATGCCCGATGCTCTCCAGACGAGCCGCGCCAAGGTGCTGGTCAGCGCCTGCCTGTTGGGCAGGCCGGTACGGTACGACGGATCGGCCGCGACGCTCGAGGACGCGCTTCTGGATCGTTGGGTGGGTGAGGGGCGCGTCGTTCCCGTCTGCCCCGAGGTGATGGCGGGATTGCCGACACCGCGACCGCCGGCGGAGATCGCGGCCGGCGGGAGCGGCGCGGGCGTCATCCGCGGCGATGGCCGCGTGGTCGAGGCCGACGGCACCGACGTGACGGCGATCTACCTGGCGGGCGCGCGGATGGCGCTTCGGGACGCCGTTCGCCACGACTGCCGTTTCGCCCTCCTGACGGACGGGAGCCCGTCGTGCGGTGGCAGCTTCATCTACGACGGCACCTTCGAGGGACGCCGCATCGACGGCGAAGGCGCGACCGCCGCGCTCCTTCGCCAGCACGGCATCGCGGTGTTCACGCCGCACGAGATCATCGCCCTCGCCGCCGCACTGGACGGGCGGGAACGAACGTAGCGTTCGGCGGACGGGTCCCGGAGGGGGATCGCGTTGTGGTTGAAGCCTGCCATGGCATGGGCAGACCATCCCACGCGATGCTTGCAAGGTCATGTGACCATAGGGTCCTCAATGCGACCAGATCGCGACCGCGATCGCGACCAGCACCAGCGTACAAAGAACGTACGTCACAAGCTGCTGCGGCGCGAGACCAAGCGGGCGGCCTGTCTCGCCTGCGAACTCCGGGTCTATCCAATCCGTCCCGGGGAAAAACGGCGCCAGGGCCATCGAGACGAAGTAGCTGGCCGCGACGCCGGCAGCGAGCAGGAACAGCGGCAGTGTGAGGGGCCGAGCTCCGAACAGGATGGTCAGCGACAGCAGCCCGCCGAAAGTCCCCATGACCATCGTCTGGCCGTTATGAAACTTGGCATGAGGAGGCCAGTTGCGGTTCCAGAGATGCTGTTTGGCGGTTGCCGGGTAACTGCTCACGGGGTTGGCGGGAGAGGGTTGCGGTGGGCGCGAGTATCT
>NZ_CAXSHM010000064.1:0-9188 GCF_964237335.1 uncultured Sphingomonas sp. | reverse complement strand
TTCTCGGTGGAAATCTATGCCTTCTCCGGGTCAGCTCTCAGTGGAAATCAACACGACGAGGATCTGGCGGCGCTGCGTCGCGAGCTCGTCGACCAGCGTGGCGCTGAGCTTCGGACCCTGCTCCACGTCGCCGGCCTCGCCGGCATCGCCTTCGCCGGTTGCACCGTCCGTCGCCTTGGGCGACGCGTTCGGATCGATGACCGGCTTCTCGCTGAAGAGGCGAGCGTGAACGCGGGGTTCGCCGTCACCGCCGATGTAGACGAAAGTGCCGAGCTGCGCCTTGACCGCCGGATCGACGGCGTTGCGGGCAGCGTCGATCTCCTCGATCTCACGCTCGATCTCAGCCAGACGGTCGTTCACGGTAACGGCGTCGGGCGTGCCGTCCTCCAGGCCGCTTTCCAGCGCCGCGACCAGGTCGTCGGTCTCGACGCCGAGTGCCTCGACCCGGACCTGCTCCTCCTCGGTGAGCGAGCGGTCCGCGGCGTGGAACTCGTGGAGCTGGCGTTCGAGGTCGTAGGGGACGTGCGTCGCCAGGATCGGGGTGACGAAGGCGAGGCCCTCGGCCTGTGCCAGCTCGGCCGCGGCCGCCTCCAGCTTCCTGGCGGCGAGCGTCTCGATCAGGTCGACGTCGATCCAGTTCTCATCGCCTTGCGTGGCGAACAGGTCGCCGTCGATGCGACCACACGCGGCGACATAGGCATCGCGACCCACGAAGCGCGCCTTGGCGTCGTTCGCCTTGACGGTTCCGTTGAGGATGGCGCGGCGGATATTGTCGGGATTGTCACCATAGTAGGACGTGCTCATCTGAGCGAACACGCGGGCCTGGCGGTCGACATCGGTGGTGACGGCGTAAGCCTGCGCGACGCCGAGCGTGATCTCGCCGGCGGCGAGCGCCTCGAATACGCAGGGAGCGAGCTCGGCAAGGCGGACGCGCTGCTCGACGAAGCGAGTGGTGACGCCCTGGCGCCTGGCGACGTCCTCGGCGGTCATTCCCTTCTGGATCAGGAAGTTGAACGCGGTGCATTCGTCGGCCGGGTTCATCGGCACGCGCTGGAAGTTCTCGGCGAGGCTCGCCTCGGTCGCGTTCTCGTCGTCGCTCAGCACGAGAACCGGCACGGCATGATCGACGGGCAGGGTGCCCTGCTCGATCAGGAGCTGGAGCGCGCGCAGGCGGCGACCACCCGCCTTGACGGTGAAGTGGCCCGCCTTCTTGAGCGGGGTGACGATCAGGTTCTGCAATAGTCCCTGCGAGGCGATGTTGGCGGCGAGGTTGTCGATCCCGGCGTCGCGGTTGGACTTGCGCACATTGTCTTTCGACAGCGAGAGGTTCTTGACCTTCACGGACTGGATCATCGGTCGTCTCCATCTGGAATAGGCGCGCCGTGTCCGACGGTCGCGCAGGCCTGCTCATCAGACCCACCAAGCCGAAGGCTCCCTCCCCTCCCTCGATCGAGCGGGGAGGAAGTCCTTGGTGCGTCAGGCGGTGATGCGGTCGATCACGGTCGCGGCGGTCGCCACGGGCACGAACATCCGCGTCTTGTGCTGGATGATGTCGGTGAAGCACCCGGCCGCCTTCAGTTCGGCAAGCCGCGTGTGCGGCCAGTCGAGCAGCTCGAGGCGCTGCTGGCCGGCGACCAGGCTGCGCTTCAGCCGGTATGCGCCCAAACTCGCGATCTCGCCGCTCGTCATTACGTGGCTGGCGGTCTCGGCGCCCGAGACGGTGATCGTCGCCGCGATGCCGAAGGCGTCCGCGAGCTTGGACACGAGCGGAGCGGGGACGATGCGGCCAAGGAAGGACTGGCCGTCATCAGTGTTGAGCCGCCAGACCTGAACGTGATCGTCGGGCAACTGGTCCCAGACGGGCAGGAGGAGCCCGGTGACGAGGTACAGCGTGCTGGTGCGGGTCTTGCCCGCCATCTCCTCGACCTCGGCCTGCCACAGCGCGGCAAACTCCTCCTCGCTCGCCTCCTCCCACATCGTTTCGGCGAGGAGGTCCTGGCGCATCCGCTCGCTGCGGGTCGGGCGGACCAGCTCATAGCGGCGTACGATCTCGCCATCGTCGTCGGTCAGCGAGTAGGTGCTGCACCGGATCGCGGCCTTGCCCGACTTGCGGTTCACCATCGGGCGGGAGTCGTCGCCGAGGATCCTGAGCGCGGACACGAGCGCGAGCGGCTTGTAGCGTTCCTCGGTCTCGAGCCGGAGGATCTCGGTCTCGGCGCCGCTGGTCTGGTCGCGCCGGATCACCGTACGATCGAGGATGGTGATGCGCTCGGCGTTGATGCTCTCGACGCCGAGATCGAGCGTGCCGGCTTCGCGGGCGGCTTCGATGCGCGCCTCAATCAGGCCGAGATACTCGTCGAAGATCGCGTTTTGGAGCGCGATGCGCAGCGCCAGGATGCGATTGAGCCAGCGCTGGATAGGTGGCAGGTCTTCCTTGAGGCCACCACCTTCGCCCTCCAACTCGAGGCCGGTGAGTTTCTGGAACTCGTCGAGCGTGGTGGAGCGCAGCTTGCCGGCGGCGAGCAGGCGGAACCAGGTTTCGAGCGACTCCTTGGCATAGTCGCTTTCGAGGTTGTCGCGCGGGTCGAACAGGCCCTGTCCGCCCGTCTGCCGCTGGCCGCGGGTGAGCGCGCCCAGGCTGTCGAGCCGGCGCGCGATCGTCGAGATGAAGCGACGTTCGCCCCGGCAGTCGGTCGACACCGGCCGGAACAGCGGCGCGGTCGCCTGATGCGTGCGGTGGGTACGGCCGAGCCCCTGAATGGCGGCGTCGGCGCGCCAACCGGGCTCGAGGAGATAGTGGTTGCGGCGCGACCGGTTCTCGGCGGTGAGGCTCGCATGATAGCTACGGCCGGTGCCGCCGGCATCGGAGAAGATCAGGATTTTCTTGGCGCCGCGCATGAAGGCGTCGGTCTCGGCGAGGTTGGTGCGGGGCGAACGGCTCTCGACGCGCTGGCGGCCGTGGACGTCCATGACGACGCGCCGGCTGCGTCCCGTCACCTCGGCCACGGCATCGGTGCCGAAATGCCCGATGATATGATCAAGCGCGGAGCCGACGACGGGGAGCGCGCAGAGCTGCTCGACCAGATTGTCGCGCATCGCCAGCGCCTCCTGGCTGAACACTGGGCGACCCTCCTCGTCCGACATCGGCTCGGAGCGGGTCTTGCCGGTGTCGTCGACATAGGTCTTCATCTGCCGCACCGGGAAGGCGGCGGTCAGATAGGACATGACGAACTCGCGCGGCGACAGCTCGATGTCGAGATTGGCACGTTCCTCGACGGTCAGCGCGGCGAGCGCCCGGTCGAGCATCGCCTCGGAGGTGGAGACGAGCTGGATGACGACGCTCTCGCCCCGCACGAGGTCGGCGCGGATCGCCGGGACGAGCGAGGGCAGCTTCATGCCGATCAGGAGCTGGCAGAAGAACCGCTGCTTGGTGGACTCGAAGATCGACAGCGCGGCCGCCTTGGCGCCGCTGTTGTAGGTGTCGTTCGAGAAGCTGTCGGTGATGCGGGTCGCGTCGAGCGCGGCGCGCAGGTTCGCGTGGATGATCGCCCAGGCGTCCGCATAGGCATCGTACACCTCGATCTGGTCGGGGGTGAGCCGATGTTCGAGGATGTCATATTCGACGCCGGCGAAGGAGAGTGCGCGGGCGACGTATAGGCCTTGCATCTTCAGGTCGCGCGCGATCAGCTCCATCGCCGCGATCCCGCCCCGGCGCAGGGAGTCGACGAAGGTGCGGCGATCGGCGAACGCGGTGCCCGGTCCCCAAAGGCCGAGCCGGGTGGCGTAGGCCAGGTTGTTGACGTCGGACGCGCCGGTCGCGGAGACATAGAGGACGCGGGCGCGGGGCAGGAGGTTCTGCAGGCGGACGCCGGCGATGCCCTGGTCGGACCCCTCCCTGGTGCCGAAGCGGCCCTCGCCGCCGGCGACGCCGGCCATCTCGTGCGCCTCGTCGAACACGACCGTGCCGTCATGGTCGTCGCCGACCCAGTCGAGGATCTGCTGAAGGCGCGTGCCCTTGTCGCCGCGATTGGAGCGCAAGGTCGCATAGGTGAGGAACAGCACGCCCTCGGCCGCACCGATCGGGGTGCCGAGCTTCCACTGGTTGAGATGCTGGATGTCGAGCGCGAGACCCCCGACCGCGGTCCAGTCGCGACGCGCGTCCTCGAGCAGCGTCTCGGTCTTGGAGATCCAGATATGCTTGCGGCGGCCGCGCAGCCACTGATCGAGGATGATCGCGGCGACCTGGCGGCCCTTGCCGGCACCGGTGCCGTCACCGAGGAAGAAGCCGGTCCGATAGGGACGGCCGTCCTCGTCGGGCGTGAGCGACAGACCCTCCTCGATCGCGTTGAACAGGCCGGGAATGTCGCGCTCGAATGCGTCGCCGGCGTAGATCAGCGTTTCGAGCTGGGCGTCGGAGAGCGTCTTCGCGTCGACGACGGATCGCGAGAGGGTAGGGACGTAGGACGGCCGCGGCGCGGTGATCGAACCCATCGCGATCGACTCCACCAGCGCGGTTGGATGTGCGGACGCGCAGGGGATGGCGATACGGCTCGGCCGATAGGGCAGGTACACACCGACGGCTTCGCCGGTCGGAACCGGCTCGGCGAAGACGGTGTAGTCGATCGGAACAGCGGCGAGAGACTGCGCGGCCTTCGATGCAGGCGCGGTCAGGCGCGGCTTGCTGGCGAGACCGCCTAGCAGCAACCCGCGCCCGCTGGGACGGGCGAGCTGCAGCGTGTCGCCACGCGCGACACGTGCGGGCATGACGGTGCGGGTCGTGATCGCCGCGAGCGCGTCGGCGAGCGTATCGCACCGGATCAGCTCGGCACGATCGCCGGTGCCTTTCTCCAGCACCATGATCTTCACCGCCTGGCTGGTGCCATGCTTGGCATAGGCGTTCGCCGGCAGCTCGAGGTGCAGCGTCAGCGCGCAGCCCTCAGTCGCCTTTGCCCAGGCGCGGCTCGATGTGTCGACGCGATCGGGGAGGATGGCGGCGCAGCGACCGCCCGGCGCGAGCCGCATGAGAGCGGAGCGGAGGTGGCGGAATGCGGCGAGCGGGTCCCCGTGACGGCCGATGCTGCGCGAAAACGGAGGGTTGATAAGGACGGCCGTTGGCCGGATCGTCGACGGAAGAAGGTCGTGGATCAGCTCGGCGTCGTGGCGCGTGACAGGGACGCCTGGAAAGGCGGCTGCAAGCATCTCGGCGCGGACTGGATCGATCTCGTTGAGGACGAGGCGCGCGCCGGCGCGGGACGCGAAGGCGGCGAGGAGCCCGGTACCAGCAGAGGGTTCGAGTACGAGGTCCGTCGGCGCGATCCGGGCCGCGAGCGCGGCAAGGTACGCGATCGGGGCAGGGGTCGAGAATTGCTGGAGTTCGATCTGCTCCTCGCTGCGAACCGTGTGCGTCGGCAGGTTGGCGACCAGCTCGGTAAGCGCAGCGAGGCAGGCGCCGGGACCAGCGGGAAGGTCTGCCTTGGCGAGGTACATGACCTCAGCCAGTTCCAGCATGTCGTAAGCGTCGCGGAGCGACCAGCGACCATCGGCAGACGAACCGCCATAGGCTTGCTCCATGACCCACAGCAGCGTGTCGTGCTGGAAAGACCCGCTCCTGGTGATCGTGTCGGCAACCGCCTTGGCAGCCGTGATCGACGGTTCGGTGAAGTCGAGTTCGAGGGCTGCGGATGAAGTGCGCATCGAGAGGCTCCATTCTGTCGCCCGGTGCTCATCACCGGATCAACAAGCCGAAGGCCTCCTCTCCTCTCAGACCGAAGGGCCGCCGCGCGCGAGCCTGCTTTGGTATCGATTATTGCCGCTCGTCAGGCTGCCTCGGCAGCTGCTTCCGCGACATCCTCGTACACCTTCAGCTGCTCGTCGGACCGCACATCGTCGGAGCTGGCGAGGGTAGCGGCCTGGGGAACGATCGGACGCGATCGCTGCGCGGGATGCGCGGTGAACGTCACGAACGTTTGCAAGCGAGGCCGGCCGGCGGTCGGCACCTTCTCGCTGTGGAGGGATAAGGAGTAGCCTGGCAGACTGTCCTGCTCCGCGACCTTGGTGATTTCTGCCCGCGCGTTCCGGAGCCGGGCCGCACCACAGCCCATGCGCTGCGATACCTCTTCAAGGCCCAAGGTGAACGGTTTCCCAGGCTGGCAATGGAACATCGCAAGTTCGTATAGACGCCGTTGAATTGGGGTCAGCGTGAAGTAGTCAAGATCATAGGCAGCCAGTCGGCGGTCGCGCAGTACCGCGCGGTAGAACCAGTCGCATACCGTGACTTCGATGTATTTGACCCGCTTCTCACCGCGGCTATCCTCGGCATACATGACGCGGAAGTGATCGAGCCAGGAGAAGTTGTCTTCCTGAGTTTCGCCGCCGGTTGCGATATTGGTCTCGACGATCGTGTTCCGAAGACGACGCAGTGCGTCTATGAGGTAAGCGTACGAGCGCTTGCTCGCATTCGAGCCGGTAATCCGGAACAGATCGTGCGCGGTGAACCGGATCGTTCGCGCGGGCGTACCACCGCGATCGCGCAGATCCGTCATGATGCTGGCGACGTAAAGCAGGATTTCCTTGTCGTAGATCGTCGCAATGCCGTGCTTGCCGGCGGAGAGTTCGATAGTGACGCCTTCCGCTTGGAAGGTCATCGGCTCAAGCTGACGAGCCTTCTTGAGCGCGAAAAAGGGGAATTCCGCGACGGTACGTTCGCCCAGGATCTCGCCGAGCAGGGGGCTGTCGAGCGTGAACAGGTTGCCTTGTAACTCCATGGGTCGCGCCATCGCCATCGGGGAAGACTCCTCGAGCGAGGGTGATGACTGACTTCGGCGCTTCGTTGCAACGCCCGATGCAGAATTTACATGCTTTCGTGCGGTAAAGCACGAGCATTAGCGGGGCACATCGCCGTTTAAGCGTCGGATCATGCCGTCCGGATACCAGCGACCCGGCATTTAAGGGCATCCTCCGATTCCCATCGGTTCCGCAACCAAGGCCGGCCATCAGACTCGTGCTTTACCGCACAAAAGGTCGGCGAGGCGAAGTCCGGGAGGCTCCCGCGGATCAGAAATCGCGCGGAAGAGGGGGTTAGAAGGGCTTTTTATGGTTCCTCGAAAGGTGGGAAACCGCACGGAAGCAACCCTAGGGGTCCGCGGCGAGGGGGTTGAAATGCGCACGAAAGCCGACGTGGAGGCGATCGGACGGCTCCGACAGGGTCCTCGATCTGGAGTGAATTAGCGCACGAAAGGGAGCGATCGGCCGGAGGCGAGGCGAATCGAGGTTGGCGGAGGGTTCGTGCTTTACCGCACGAAAGCCGCCTGGGCGTCATAAGCGCCCGGCGAGTTGCGTCCGCTCATTGGAGGGCAGGCGCGGTGCGGAAGCCCCAGAGGCTCTTGGACAGGTCGAGCTCTCCGCGATGAGCGCGCGTCACCATGCCGGCAAAATAGGCCCCCGGGGTCAGGCGGATTTCGTCGCGCGATTGCCGTTCGGCGGTGATCATGATGGCGATCGACGCCGCATCGGGGCCGAGTTGATCGAGCGCATCGGCCCAGGTGCCGGTGCGAATACCAAGATCGTGCCGCAACCGGGCCGCGGCACGGTGAAGATCGACCCATCCCGGTTGATCGCGCTCCACGTACATCGCCGTGGTTGGGAACATCGCGACCAGTTCGCGGGGCGATGTCTTGAACGCACTCTTCGACGGCGAGACTGGAAGGGCGGGTTTGACCTCCTCGGAACGTTTCCCATTAAAACTACAATCTTGCAGAGCTTGTACGGATTTTGAGGAGGGCTTGGTTTGTACTTGTATGAAGGGTGAGGGATTTGACCCTGACCCGTCTGATTCATCGATGAACATAAACCGATCAATCGTGTCGCCAACCATCGCTTCGACCTCTGGCAGGTCTGCAAGAGTTGCCTCGTACGCGATGGCGTCCCGGGTGGTCCGTGCCACAGCAGCTTGCCGTGCCACCGCCTCGACCGCGTCCTGCAGAGCAATCCAGTGTTGGCCCGTCAAGCGCAGGTCGGCTGCCTGGGCGAGTGCCTGACCCACGATGCGCCGGACACGCGCAATCTCCTGCCGTCCGCGCTTGTCGAGCCTGGAGAACGCCGTGTGGGCCTCCGCGGCGGCTTTGAGTTCGTCATAGCGCGCTCGCAAGGGGAATAGATCGATGCCGTAGGCGCTGATGATCCCGCCCGTCGCGCTACGTTGGCCGCGGCGGCGGCCGTGAGCCGCATCGCGCATCGTGATGAGCGCCAGCGCGCGAAGCTGGCGCAGGCGCGCCTTGATCGCGCTCTCGGTGACGCCAGCGAGTTCGGCCAACGTGTAGTTGCTCGGCCAGGCGATCGGCCGGGCCTCGCCCTTGTAGTCGTCAGGACGGGTGTATCCGATCAGGTGCTTCAGCGTCTCCAGCGCGGACGCGCTCAGCCCGATTGCCGTCTTCGCCCCGTCAAGGATGCGGTAGAGATCGTTCCGCTCGACATCGCCGGCGGTCTCGATCCGCGCCGCAAGCTCGCGCTCGATGTGCCGGGTAAGCGCCGAGATCGGGCGCGCGCCGGTTCGCCCTGTGAAGGCGGTTTGGGTATAGGACATCGTTCGACACTCCGTGCTTGGAGGCCGTCACCAGACAAAGCAAAGGCGTGGCGCGAGGCGCGCAATCTTGAACGGGGCCGGGGAGGGTGCTACCTGCCTCTATCTACGTAGTTGGCCTCACGCTTGCCGGCGTGTGGTAGCGGATCTCCGCAGGGGTGCCCGGCCTCGTGCCGGGCATTCTTTATGTGGTCACAGCGCGCTCCCCGTTTCGCCCGAATCTGTGAGGATCGGTGCGCCACCAGAAGCAGGGAAGCAGGGCCGTCAGACAAGTCGGCTGACTCGTGCTTTACCGAACGAAAGGGGCATTATTTCTCGTGCTTTACCGCACGAAACGACTTGATCGTCGCGTGGGCGATAATCGACAGTCAAACACCCAGTCGTTCGGCGCCGATCTGAAGATCAAGCCATTGATCCATGGCGTCACCGAGCAAGGGCAACATGGATACGATCAGTCGACGGCCATCATTAGGGTCGGATCCACGCCGGATGTAGCCCAGCGCCTCGATATTCTCGATGTGTCGTAGTGCAGTTGTTGTCGACCCGCCGCTGAGACGTAATTACTCACCCCCCCCGGTTGTGGGCGGGACGTCAGACGGCGAGGGTAGCG
>NZ_CAXSHM010000063.1:0-9339 GCF_964237335.1 uncultured Sphingomonas sp. | reverse complement strand
GGGCGTGTAGCTCAGTGGTAGAGCACTGTGTTGACATCGCAGGGGTCGCAAGTTCAATCCTTGCCACGCCCACCATGAACCCGCCGTCTTAGTCGATAACGTAGCCGGCTTTGTCCTCGCTCGTTCCGATTTGGAACTTCCTCGTAGTGCGGTCGAGGTGCGGCGGGGCGGTGATCGGATCGGAAACGAATGGTGACCCGGCCCGTCTACCTAGTCGGCAACAGAACCGACCGGGTTCTCCACTCCGCGGTGAGACCCGACCGCAGCTAGCCTCTATGCCGCCGACGTACGCAGTTGCCGTAATCGTGTCTTCGCGGATTGCAGGAGTCTGGACGAGCCGCGCGTGTGGGCAGCGGCCCGTCGGAAGCCAGGCTGGAGATCCTCTGGCGGCCGACCCGGCAGCTTCCTGAGGAGGCAGTCTTTCTGGAAGAGGAAGTGCTTGAGCTGCCATCGCCTGTGGGCACGAGCACGGCCCGGCCGTCGTTCGCCGGCGACCGAAGGCGGCATTTGCCGTAGCTGGCAACCAAGTCCCCCCGACGCGGATGCCGAGGCTCGTGCCGACCGCACGCGAACTGATCCGCCCGGTCAGGAACAGGAACAGGTCCCCGCCAAGGCTGCCTGCCTGGCGGGACGAAGCACGCAGGCCGGCAATCGAGCATTAGCGAAGTCGAGGTGACATCCGCATGCGTCGGGGAAGGACGAGTCCGGTCAGGACGTACGGATGGTTCTGCAGGTTCGCACGCGTGCCGGCACAGCGGTGCGGAGGTTTGATGCCAAGCCACTTCAACGCCTCGGCAGGCCCGATGCCCGACCGCGCTGCTCAGCACCACCGTGTCGGCTTCTATCCGTGACGACGAGCCCTCGTGCCTCACCCGCACGCCCCTGACCCTGAGGCCGTCGAGGCGGATGGTGTCGACGTGCGTCCGCGAAAGGATCGTCAAGTTGGAACGCCGCCGAGTGGCAACGTCCAGATAGGAAGTCGCCGACGTGACCCGTGCGCGCTGATAGGCATGGGGTAGAAGCCGTCATCGGGGCTTTCGTTGATGTCGCGGTGAAAGCCAAAGTCCGCTGCTGCGCGGCATCGCGCATCGCCCGTGCATAGGGGCCATCGCGCCTCCGCCACGTAATGGATCGGATCGCCAAGAGCCGACCTGGGCTGATCCTCGCGATACGCGTCAGGTCTCGCGGCCCTCGCCGACCTTGAAGTCGAACAGCGCGGCCATGCTCATCGGGCTATGCTGGACCAACAGCAGCGTCTGTTTCCTTAACGCTTTAGTCGCGACGCGAACTAGGGCTTCGGAGGAGAAGTCGCTGACCATCGCAAAGCGGCCAACCAATCACTTTCAAGGTTGGCACGCCTGCCCTGCCGTCATCTGATCTAGATGTATTTTGCCCAAAAACGCGAGCAAGATGACGGAGATAAGTACTAAAGCAGCCAGTAGGTCCCAAGCACCCTAGGCGACCAGAAAAGAATAAGACGTTGATTTCGAGCACATACTCAAGGCGTAAGTCACAAGGACAAAATCAACACTCTAGCAAGCCTTCCGAGGTTCAACCTCGGCTTGCGAAGCTCGAGGCGATACTGGCAAGCCCGCCTTCTCCGCCGAGATGACCAACGATCTGCTGAAGCAGGTCCGGTGACAGCCCGGTGTCGTTCGAGGCAGTCTGGACGGTATCGCCTGGCTGCGGATGCGCATTGGCGAGGGCGCCGATGGCGTTCTCCGCAACGTCGGGACTTAGCCCGACTTTCTGCGCGATGTCGGAGATGATGGCGTTGTCGCCGCCACCCCCACCCATGACTTGACCAAGGATACCGTCGAGAAGGCCCATAGATATTTCCTAAATACGTGAACGACAGCAGTTCGGATCAGATCTATCTCACTGGTGCGCAGCAGGAGCTGACGCATGCTGCCCTGCCGCGGCTGCAGCCTTGTGCTTGTAGTAATAGTGCCCGGCTACGCAGCCGGCCATCGCACCTGCGACCGCATGATGATGAGCATAGTGGCCCGCGACCCCGCCCGCCACTGCGCCGCGGATACACCCCTTGGCCAACGCTGGCGCGGGCGCGAGCAGAACGGTCGCGCTTAGAAGAGCGACTGCGAACTTCGACATGATATCTCCTTTTCGGGGCTAATTACCGATGTGGTGCGTCTTGGGGTGATGCACTCCGTCGCCGATACGTGCCCCGCGTGGGTGTGTCGGTCAAGTCCACGGACGGGTGCAAGCCGCTGATTCGACGAGCGTATACAAGGTAGGCGTCCGGACGCGGCCGCGCCAAGCAAAAGAGCAATGAACCTGAGGACCGACGTGGTAGCGACGCCGGACCGTGCGGCGTCGGCAGCCCTGGTCGCCTTGGCCTTGGCCGCTTCATACGTCTGCCGTGCACCGGCTGCCGCGCGATTGATCCGCGCCTGTGCCTCAGCCAGCGTGATGTGCGCCCATTGGGCGAGGCCATCGACAGCGCGGAGCCTGAATCGTCAACGCCAAGACCGATGTCGAGTACTGCCGCGCCGATGCCAAGCATGTTGAGCAGAAGCTGCGTCACCAGGGCAGCGGCGACGCCGGCGAGGATGGCGCCCCGAGCGACACGGTTGGAAAGACCGCAGCGGTCATGATCTCTCGTTTTGAAGATAGAATTGCGCGTAATCGGAACAACTTGTCATCTGGCACTATCGCGTGTTCGATCGTGTACGGAGCAATCGCTCGACGGCGATGGCCTGCTGGTCGAGTACCGTGCCCGCTGCGCCATCCCGGACGGCTTCGTAGAGCTGGTCGATCCGATAGCGTAGGAAGTGGTTGCGGGACCGCTCCGGCAATCCAGGGTCCGCGCCGTTCGAGTCATAGTGGCGGATGGCACCCTCGGCAGCGCGACGGCCATAAGCCCAGAACCCGATGAAATCCTGGGCCGGGTCGCCCAAGGCAACGTCGCCGAAATCGATGACGCCGGCGAGTTGACCCGCGCGCTCATCGATCAGCACATGCTCGTCTACGAGATCACCGTGCAGCACAACCTCGCGCGGTGCACGCTGCTTACCATAACACTCCGCGAACCGAAGGACCGGCTTCCCCAGTGAAGGCCAGCGCCCCACGATTAAAGAAAGTCGATCCTGTACAAGCCTCTTCGCGAACTGCGCGGCGGACCATAGTCGTGGCCACTCGACAGGTAGCCGGATCGAAGCAGGGTCGATCCCATGCAACGCTTTCAGGAGTGCAACGATACCATCGACGATGGCGAGGCGCGACGCCGGAGCAATGTGGCGCAGGCGGGTAAGGGTTACAGGAACACCTGCGATCAACCGATACCCTCCAAAATCGCGTTTCGGCGCGACATACTCGTAACCAGGAACGGAGATCGTGGTCGCCTGGCGAAGCTGATCGAGCACGAGGAGTTCGAGATCCAGGTCATGCTGGCCGTCGCGAGGAAAGCGGAACGCGAGTTGCTCGTCGAGGATCAGGAGCCGGTGGTCACCGCCTCCTTGCTCCACCCGGACCGCGGCTGTGCTGATTTTGGGCCTGACGACCGGAAAGGCGTCGTGGACGGTTCGGAGCAAGCGCTCCCGTGTGCGGGTGTCCTTGTGTGCGGTATGATCCGGTGATGAAATCGGATCGTCGGTGTTTCCCAGATACATGCGGATGCGATCCTTTCTAATCAGGTGCCGGATCGCCGGCGAGCGCCGCCCGGGAGCAGTCCCGGGCGGCGCTGCCTCCGCGTCAGCGGCGGTAGGCGGGGTCGATCGGCTTCGTGCCGGTCAGACCGCCGACCTTGCCGGTGTCCTCGTCGACTTCCACGTCGGTGCGGCGGACGGTGTCGTCGATCTCCTCGACGCGTTCACCGCTGGTCTTGGAGACGACCACTTCTTCGACGACGCGTGCGGTCTTGCCGACCACGGCTTCCTCGCCAGTGGCGGTCAGCTCGATCGAGCGATCGCGGAACGCATCGTCGGCGTCCGTGATCGGCCGGTCGACAGCGCGACGCTGAACGTTGATCCGCTCTTCGCGCAGCCGGACCTGCTCATGAACCGGGACCTCGGTGACATAGGACCGTACGCGGGCACGGCCGCGATCGACCTCACGCTTGCCGACGACCAGCTTCTCCTCGACCACCGGGATCACCTCCTCGGTCGCGTTGCCGGTCGTGCCGAGCGTGCCGGTGTTCTTCTCGCCGAACGCGAACGCGCCAGCACCGGCTGCGGCCGCGGGTACCTTCCAACCCGACTGACGCCACTGGTTTGAACGCTCGTCGATGTCGACCGTATCGGCCTCCTCGAGCACGCGCACGGCCTCCTCGACCTGTTCCTCGCTGACGTCCGCGGTCAGCAGGAACCCGCCGCGACGGACACCTTCCTCATAGGTGTGGCGATCCTCGTCGGGGAGGAACGCGTTCTTCACCGAACCCCACATGCCAGGATTGGCATGGGTGGAGCTCGTGTCGGCGCTGTAGCCTTCGCTCGACTGGTCATGGATGCGGACGTGCGCGGCACTCACGGTGGACGCCTTCAGGCGAGCCTCGGCTGCATCGGCATCGGCGCGGCGATCGAACAGGGCGGTGATGGTACGGGTCATGGGTGCTCTCCTTGGTGGGGACTAGTGGGTTACTTGGACATGACGACCAGCTCGGTGCGGCGGTTCTGGAACTGGCCGCTCGCGGTCTGGTTGCTGGCGACCGGATTGGCGTCACCGCCACTGGCGGTGGTGATCCGGCCGGCGACGATGCCGGCATCGGTCAGCGCCTTGCCGACCGCAGCAGCGCGGTCGGCGCCGAGCTTCGTGTTGATCGCATCGGTGCCGCGCGCATCGGCATAGCCGACCAGCTTGATCGCCGCCTTGGGATACGCCGTCAGGATGCGGGCCAGCGCGGCGAGCGTCGGCTGATCGTCCGCGCGGATCTGCGACGAAGCGGTGTCGAAGTTCAGCTTGTCGAAGGTGAACGTGCTCGGCGCGGCAGCGTTGCTCGCGAGGAACGCCTGCAGATCGTAGTTTAGCGTCTTGGGCTCGAGATCGACGACCGTTCCGCCCGGCAGCGTGACGTGCTTGACGCCGACCGGCGGGGTAGCTGCAGTGTTCGTGACGGGACTCTGCGTCGGCGCCGGCGCAGCGACGACATCGTCGTGCCGGTTGCAGCGGCTGAGCGCCAGCAATGCGGCGAGAATGCCCAGAATCAGCGCGATCCAGGCCAGCCAGTTGGTCTTCTTCTTCTCGATATGGATCTCACGCGGCGGTGCGCCGCGCGGGTCGTTCGGATCAGCCATTGTTCTTGCTCCCTGTTGTTTCTTGCGCCGGATGCTCGATCGTCGCCTGCGTACGCCGAAGGGTGACCGGGATCGCGACGCGCTTCTGCGTCTGTTCCCGCGTGACATGGATTTCCTCGACGACGAACAATCGCTTCCCGATCACCAGTCGCTCTTCCACGACCGATACGATCATCGTGTCGCCTTCCTCGCGCGGCGGCGGCGCAGTTTCCACGGCGCGATCGGCGGCGATCCTCTCGATCCGCAGCACACTGCGTTCGAGCTGATCTTCCACCAGGACGTCGTGGGTCTCGACCGAGGTACGGATGCGCACCGCGTCCGTCGTCACCGCGATCTTGTCGACGATGACCGCTTCCTCGATGATCGGGATCGCCAAGGGCGAAGCATCGCGTTCGTGCATTGCGGACCGATCGACTGTGCGAGGCCACCGGGCGTGGTTCCCTCGCTATCTGGCCCTTGTGCCTTACGCCGCCCGTGCGGTGTCCACCCTTATGGGCTGGACAGGAGCGCTAACAGTCTTCGTCCGCCCGAGTTCCAATTGTTAATAAAAAGTCCAGCCTGCCTCAAATGATCGATGATCCAGGGTTTGATCCGGTTCGAGCGTACCGCGATTCCGGACGCCGACCTTTTTGCCGCTTCCCGTCAGCGGTTGGGCGACGGGTCGCCGACCTGAACCTGGCCGGTCCTCTTGGCCAAATCGATATCGATGACCTCACCAGCCTCGCGGCCACCTCGGCGCGGACGATCAGCCGACTGGTCTCGCCGGAAACGGGACTGACCGACAAGGCCTGGCAGCAACGAGCGCAGGTCCCTGTGAAGATCGAGCGGCTTTCGGCAGCCGATACGATTGCACAAGTGGCCGCGCGCGCCGGCTTTGCCAGCACGGCAGCATTCAGCCAGATCGTGTCACACCGCTTGGTGTAGCGTCGACGGCGTAGCCGCGTCGATCTCCGACCAAGCCGGTATCGATCAAGTGGCCATGGCTAGCGTGACGGTGGGATCATCGCTCAACTGGGCGACGCTTTCCAGCGTGATGTAGCGGCTCCGCTGAACTGCCTACTCGTCATCCTGCTCGAGCAGGGGCGCGCCGACGTGACGGGCGACGGCGTCCTCGTCGGAGAAGATGCCAGTGACTGACGCCCCGATGCGATCAACTGTTTCGTGACTCAAGACGCCGTGGGTGCGGGAGTGGCTGATAGGCCGCGCGCATCGTTGCTCGGCGTTGGGTATCCTACATCGGACGCGTGAGCGAGGTAGGTGCCTTGACATGGAAGGCGTCGGCAACATGGTGGAACATCGAGTAGTCGTGGTCGGGGCCGGACCGTCGGGGCTCGCCGCGGCGATCGAACTTGGGATGCGCGGCATCGCCTGCACCATCATCGAACGACAAGCGCGCGCTGGCTACGCACCCCGTGCGAAAACGACCCATACTCGCACCCGCGAACATCTGCGCCGTTGGGGCATCGCCGACAAGCTGGCTGCTGCCTCACCCCTCGGTATCGATTATCCGTCGCACGTTCTCTACGTCACTCGTTTGGCTGGCCCGTTGATCCACCGTTTCGAGAATGCGCTGCAGTGCGCGCCCGACCGTGACCAGCGTTACTCAGAGCACGGCCAATGGATTCCGCAATACAAACTCGAAGCCGTGCTGCGCGACCATGCGCTGTCGCTACCCGGCGTCGAACTGTACTACGGTCAGGAGTTCGTCGATTATCAGGAGAACGACGAAGGCCTGTCGATCCGCGTCCGTGACGGAGGTAGTGGCGACGAGATCGAGATTCGTGCCGCCTATCTGATCGGCGCCGACGGCGCGCGGAGCAGTGTGCGCGAGGCGATCGGCGCGACGATGATCGGCACCTATGGCTTGTCGCGCAACTACAATACGATTTTTCGCGCGCCAGGGCTGGCTGAGGCGCACACGCACGGCCAGGGCATCATGTTCGCGCAAGTCAACGACGACGTGCCTGGTTTGATCGGGCCGATGGACGAGGACGACCTGTGGTATTTCATGCCCACCGGCCTTGCTCCAGGGGTGACATATACCCCGGAAGAGGCGGTGGATGCGATCAAGCGGTCGACCGGCATCGATTTGCCGTACGAGATCCTGAGTTCGGACGAGTGGGTGGCAAGCCGTTTCCTCGCCGATCACTATCGAAAGGCGCGCGTCTTCCTGGCGGGCGACGCCTGCCATCTTCATCCGCCGTTTGGTGGCTTCGGGATGAATATGGGCGTGTCCGATGGAGTCGACCTTGGTTGGAAAATCGCAGCGGCGCTGCAGGGGTGGGGCGGTCCCGCTTTGCTCGACAGCTATGAGATCGAGCGCCGCCCGGCTCACGAGTTTGTGCTCGACGAATCGGAAGCGAACCACGCCTCCTCGCCCAACATGCTGTTCCGCCCCGG
Source organism: uncultured Sphingomonas sp. (assembly GCF_964237335.1). Lineage (NCBI taxonomy): Bacteria > Pseudomonadati > Pseudomonadota > Alphaproteobacteria > Sphingomonadales > Sphingomonadaceae > Sphingomonas > uncultured Sphingomonas sp. The sequence goes on along the minus strand of NZ_CAXSHM010000063.1, from coordinate 1,690 downwards.
ACTGGAGGACGACACGCCCGAGGGCGAAGCGGCGCGGCGCGAGGTGGAAGAGATCGTCGTCCGCGACAAGACACCCGAGTTCTACGCGTTGGGCGTGGTGCTCGGCTATTGCTACCGCGACTCACCAGTGATCGTCGACGACGGGAGCGCGGCGCGCTGGACACGCTCGCGCACTTACGTGCCTTCCGACGCGCCGGGCTGCCTTGCGCCGCACCACTGGCTCGATGACGACACGTCGCTCTACGATCTGTTTGGGCCGGGCTACACGCTCCTGGTGCTCGGCGATGGGGTTGATGAGGAGGCGGCCCGGCGGGAAGCCGCGGATACGCAGACTCCACTTATGATCGTACGCGTCGACCACGCCGCTGTGCGCGCGCTGTATGACCGTATGTTGACGCTGATCCGCCCGGACCAGCACATCGCGTGGCGCGGCGATGCGTGGCCCACGGATGGATTACTGAAACGCGTCACCGGGCGCGACTGACCTTGCGCTGATCGCAACTGCTCACCGTCGGTCACTGCCAGTACGGTGATCAACACCATAGGCAAGCAGATTACGTGGTCGGGTAGCAAGCTCTACACGCGTGACGCCGTTTTGAAGTTACCTCGCACGAGATGTGTTTACAGCGCTGTCGTGATGAGCGTGCTCTGATAGAGCTTGATGGCGATCTGCCAGGACGATCTGTTAGGTCCCCGGAACACCCCCTGCGCGGCGGTGCACATAATGGGCAGCTGCGCGGCGCATCATGTCATGCAGATGCTCAGCCACTGGAGTCAGGGGCATGTCTTTACGGCGCGCGATACAGATCGGCGGCGCTGACAATGCCTCGCTCAATGGAAGCGCTTCAAGCGAAAAGCCAGCCGGAGAAGAGTCCAGCCACTGGATAGGCAGGATCGTCAGTAAGTCCGAGCTGGTAACGCTGACCAACGTCAGCAAGGCGGAGCGCGCATGGGTCACAATATTGGGAGCAGGCAGTCCTCGCTCGGTGAAGATTGAGCGGAAGTCAGGCTCTGCTCCACTATCCGGCCAAGCCGGTTGGATCCAGCGCTCGCCTGAGAGCTGTTCCAGACGACGCGCAGCGCCCGCGGGATGGCCTTTGCGCGCGATAACGACGCGCCAATTCTCAAACAGTTCTTCAACCTCGATCCTTGAAGTAACGTATTTCAGGTCGAGTGGCCCAACGTATAAGTCTACTTCGCCAGACAGTAACCGGCTTTGTATTGGCTGGAAAAAGCCTTCCGACATTTTAAGAATGGTATCCGGGTATCGCTTCCTGAACGCCGTTACGGCTGAGGGCATCAAGCTCATGCTCGAAGCTGTGGAAAATGCCACCGAGACCTCGCCGGTGCCTGACCCCTTGAGCTGCTCCACCTCTTCCTCAAGACGTTGGAACTCAGCTTGGATCCCGCTAGCGCGACGGACAACCGCTTCCCCGATGGTCGTAAGTCGAACACCTCTTGCATGTCGTTCAAACAGGGTCGCACCGAGCTCCTGCTCTGTATCGCGGATGCTGCGGGTCAGTACTGGCTGAGCAATCCCAAGGTGGCGGGAGGCAGCACGTAAGCTACCGTTTTGCGCCACTGCGACAATGTCCCGTAAGTGATTCAGCTTCAAGCGCTATCCTTCACGAACCGGGTAACTGCTCACGGGGTTGGCGGGAGAGGGTTGCGGTGGGCGCGAGTATCTGAT
>NZ_CAXSHM010000062.1:0-9630 GCF_964237335.1 uncultured Sphingomonas sp. | reverse complement strand
TGGCTCACGTCCTGCGCGACGTCCAATATGCCATCGACTGCGGCGATACGATCTTTGCGCCCACGGTTCGCGACCATCTGCGCTGGGCGATCGGGGTCGGCAGACGACGACATCGGCTGCAGGACACCACGCTCGTCAGCTATGCCGCCAGGGCCGACCTCACGCTGTCCCGGCTGATGCGCGCGCCCGTCGCGCATCCTGCGGGCAAGGTGCTGCTCAGGCAGATCAAGGCGTGGCGGACCAAGTTCTTCGTCTTCCTCGCCGACCGCGACGTGCCCGCCACCAACAACATCTCCGAACGCGAGATCCGCCCATCGGTCGTATTCCGCAAGGTGACCGGCGGCTTCCGCTCCGACTGGGGTGCCAGCATCCACGCCGGCTACCGCTCCGTCACCGGAACCGCCCGCCTGAACGGCCAATCCGCTCTCAGCGCAATCCGCGACTTGGTCGACGGCAGGTTCGCCATCGCCTAATCAGGCCCTCACGCGCCAACCCCGTGAGCAGTTACCTAGAAACCATCGGCACGTTGAGCGATAATCTGCGCATCAGCTTGCCAGCACTGGCGGCCTGATCATCCTTGGCCTGACCGAGGATCGGTATTCTTCCACCACGCTATGGGGCACTTCCGCCAGTGCTTTAACAGCCCACCGATCGGCCTCCGCCGCATCGGCCAAACATCACCGTATCATGAGGAGACCCATAATGCGGAGCATGTCGCCCTTCGACGTTTGAGCCAGCACGATGATCCGCCCGACGGGCAGCAGCATCGCGCCCGCACACCGCTGCGCCACGCGAGCGAGCACGAGGAGCGGCAGATTGTCCGCCGCGCCACGCAGGACCGACTTCGCCCTGAAGAGCGCGATCGTCGCGACGAACAGCCGGCGGCCACCGAAGCGCTTCGCCATCCAGCCGCACAGTGGCAGCACGCAGCGGCGCCGACCAAATACGCCGTGATGAGGATGCCTGACGCGAGCATCGGCGCGCCGAAAACGCGCGCAATTACGGGCAGCGCCACGATTGCCGCATCGACGTCGAACGCCTGCATGAATCACGCGAAACCGACGGTCAGCGGCGGGATCATCGCGCCGTACGCTTCGCCGCCGTCGTCAGGTCAGGCGCGACCCGACGCGACAAACCAGGAGCGGAACACACCCTTGGACGTGTCGGAAAAGCCGCCCGCGGCGCGGTCGGGCGCAAAGCAGGCGTCCTGATAGCCGGCCGTCACCTCGGCGAAGCCCGCCGCGCGCATCGCCGCGAGATAATCGGCGCTGATCGCCGCCTGCCAAGCGGGTTCGTTGTTGTAGTCCGCCTCGATCCGGCCGCGGACCCTGCCCCACAGATCCATCGTGTCGTAGCGTTGCGGCACCTCCAGGTGGACCGCCACGCCGCCCGGGCGCAGCAAGCGTCGGCTCTCGGACAGCACGCGGCCGATCGCGGCCTGCGACGTCTCGTGGAACAGCGTTGCCGAGAAGACGAGATCGAAGCTCGCGTCGTCGAACCGCGTCCGCTCGGCGGAGCCCTGCGCCAGGTCGATCGCGACCCCGAGGTGACGCGCGCGCGCCAGCGCGTAGCGCAGCATCGATGCACCAACGTCGACGCCATGCACCTCCGCTTCCGGAAAGGCGGTCGCGACGGGGACGATGCTCGCGCCGATCCCGCAGCCCAGTTCGAGGATGCGCGTCGGCGCGAAGCCCGGATAGCGCGCGAACAGGTGCTGGACGATCGTCTTGCCGCGGCCGTCGTTGAGGAAGCCACCGTTTTTGCCGAGCATATAGACGGCGCCACCGCGATCCATGATCGCGCCCTGGCCGATGCCACCATCCTCTGCCTGATATCCTCCCGGCATGAGATGCACGTCGCCCGCCGCGAGATAGTCGGGCAGCACGAAGTCCGGGTCGAGACTCAGCGAGCCGAGCGCAGGCGCGGCCGCGGCCTTTGCCTCCAGCACCTCGCGCTGCCGGGCGACGCCACGACCGATCGCATCCCACATCAGCTCCTGCGAGGCGCGACGGACGCTCGCCCAGTCGCGAAATGCCCCGTCGTCGAGCAGCCGTTCATAAGTCTGCGCGGTCCGCGCATTGCTCGCCGGACCGGGATCGAGCGACGCGGCGAGCGCGCGCGCCTGCGGCTCGACCTCCTCGGTCAGCCAGACCTTCAGATCGCGGACGAACAGTTGCTCGGCGAGTTCGTCGTGACTGGCGGCGGGCAGCATCGCGTGCGTCATGGCGTTCCTCCGGCAGAGCGGCCGAGCGCATCGCGCAACGGCCCGAAGATCTTGTCGATCAGCCGGCGGCGGAGCGCGTCGCGGCCGGCCTGCGCGCCGGCGTCCGGCACGAAGCCGTCGATCGCGGCGGCGTCCAGTCCGGCCAGCCGCTCGACCGTGTCGAGCCGCTCGCGCAGCACCGCGATCTCCGAGGCGAGCGCGGCGACCATGCCGAGCAGCCGGTCGTCGGCGGGGTCCTGCCCAGGAATGGCGAGCCGGCGATGGACGGGCTCAGCCATGCGCGGCTCCCGGGCGCAACGTCATGGTTCGCATCCTGTCTGTTCGCATCGTCATGGTCCGCTCGTCCAGGGGGTAGAACCGCAGGATCGCGACGCTGACGAGCAGGAAGGCGGTGGAGACGACGCAATAGACCAAGGTGATCCCCAGGATCGCGCTCGGCGGCTGCGGCACCTGCCTGCCGGCGGTTGCCTGGATATAGCCGAAAGCGCCCAGCAGCATGCCTGTCAGCGAGGCGCCGATCGCCTGGCCGAGCTTCTCAACCATGATATAGACGCCCGCGAAGCTCCCCTCGATGCGAAGGCCGTTGCGGCGATACTGATATTCGATCGTGTCGGGCAGCATCGACTGGCTGATCATCACGACCCCGCCGTTGCCGAACCCTGCGAGCAGCCCGACGACGATGATCGACGCCTCGGACGTGCCCGGACCGAGCGGCAGCCAGAGCAGCCACGTCGCCGCGGTCAACAGGCCACCGATCGTATAGGTGTTCCGCTTGCCATAGCGGCGCGCCATCCACAGCCAGAACGGCTGGCCGACGATCGTGCCCACCGTCAGCGTCGCGTAGATCGCGCCCAGCCACGCGTCGGACATCTCCAGCCGGCGCTGGACGAAGAACGCGGCAGACGCCGTGTGCAGCCCGGCCGCGCCCAGCAGGAACAGCTTGCACGATTGCAGGATCACGAACGGCCGGTTCTGCGCGGCGGCGCGCATCTGCTCCCGGTAGGGGACGTGTCCCTCGCCCCCCGCATCGCGGCGGCGCGCAGGCTTGGTCAGTGCGAAGCAGCCGATCAGCACCGCGAAGATCGCCAGCCCCACGACGATGCCCATCATCCGGTGCCCGAACAGCCCGCCGCCGAACCAGGCGATCAGCGACGCGGTCGCCCATCCGCCGACCAGATTGCCGAGCGCGCCGTTGACGACGCGGAACGACATCAGCTTGGATCGCTGGTTCGGGTCGTCCGTCATCTCCGCAGGCATCGCCATATAGGGCACGGCGAAGATCGCGTAGGCGGTCGAATTGAGCAGCAGCAAACCGACCAGCAACGCGACGGCGCCGCCACGGCTGCCCATCACCGGCGCGTTGAACGCCAGCGCGAAGGTGATCGCGCAGGCGAAGGCGCCCGCGAGCAGGAACGGTCGACGCCGGCCCCAGCGCGTCCTGGTCCGATCGGAGAACGATCCGAAGACCGGGTCGGCGATCCCGTCGTAGATCTTGGCGACCGCGAAGATCGTGCCGGCCAAGGCAGCGGGCACGCCCATGTAATCGGTCATGAAGCGCAGCAGCAGATAGCTGCCCACCATGAAGGCGGTCAGCCCCAGCGTGCCCAGTCCCCAGCCGAAGTAGAGGCTGAGAGGCAGCGCCGGCGCGCTACGCGCCTCGGTCCGGCCGAAGACGGGCGATGGCGTGGCATTCGAGATGCTGCTCATGGCTGGAGACAAGCATGAAGCGCGCGGCATGGCAGCCCGTCGTCGCGATGTGGTCGCCTGTCGATCAAAGCCACCGTCTCCTCGTCCCGCACCGGGTGGCGGCGCTATGCGATCGGGATGCGCCCCGCCCCTGTTCAGCGTCGAGTATACACCCAGTGCCGCTGGCAGACGCATCTGTTGCAGGCCGGACCGGTCAAGCCCGCGACGACGCCGATCCTGCTGTTCCACAGGACCCCTCCGCGGCCATGCTCATGAACACGGCAAGCCGCTGCATCGCTATGAATAGGTCGATGAAGCGGTCTGGACCTGTCCGATCGAACGATGCGTGCCTTCTTCCTCTGAACGGAGCGACCCGATGCTGCTGAACCGCGAACGCGCGAACCAGGTGATGGACCGCCACGGCCTCGACGGCCTCGTCGCCGCCTTTCCCGAAAACATCTATTATCTGTCGGACTATTGGGGTCCGATGTTCCTGATGTCGCGCAACTACACGCTCTATGCGTTGCTGCCGCGCGACGAGAGCCGGCCCGCCGCGCTCATCATGCCCGGTACCGGCGTCTATCACCTCGAGCATGTCCCGACGTGGATGCCCAACGTCGCGACCTACATCACCCGCATCGCGCCCAAGGCGATCCCGCCGCGCGACTTCGAGTTCTCGACCGAGGAGATCGACGAGACCGGCGATCAGCCCGTCACCACCGGCGACCTCGTGGATGCGCCGCTGACGCCCTACCCGACCCGCATCGGCGCCGACATGGCGCCGCGCGACCGCCAGTTGCTCGATCGCTACGCGATGCACCGGGGCGGCGCGCAAGCGACCGCGACGCGCGCGCTCGCCGCCGCGATCGAGACCGCCGGGCTGACGGCGGGGCGGCTCGGCTTCGACGATCCGCGCGTCTGCGGCTGGCTCGGCGCGATCGGGCTGGAGGATGTGGCGGGCATCGACGCGCTCAACATCTTCAAGGAAATCCGGATGGTGAAGAGCCCCGAGGAGATCGAGCTGCTCAAGATCGCTGGCCGGATGAGCGAGGCCGCGCTCGACACGGTGGTCGACAGGATGGAGATCGGTATGCCGCTCGACGAGATCGGCCGCATCCACGCGCTGTCGATGGCCGAGCAGGGCGGGCGTTCGGAGTGGATCATCGCCAACATCCGCGGCCTGGCGACCGGCGATGTCGAGGCGAACGAGCTCATCAAGCTCGACTCGGTCGGCACCTGGAAACAATATCGCGGCGATGTCGGCCGGTCGGTGTTCTTCGGCGAGCCGACGCCCGAGATGCTCAAACGCTTCGACGCGGTCGGCCGCGCGCTCCGGATCGCGTACGAGAACATCCGCCCCGGCAAGACATTCAAGCAGATCGTCGACCTGACGCTCAAGACCGTCCACGACGAGGGCTTCCCGGGCTTCGTCATCGCCGGGCCGCATTCGGTGGGGCTGGAACACACCGACCATCCGGTCTCGGTCGGGGCGCAGATGCCGGGCCACCATCCCCTCGCGTTCGAGGAAAACATGGTCTTCACGCTCGACATGCCGTACCATGAGTTCGGTTGGGGAACGACGCATGTCGAAGACATGATGATCGTGCGCAAGGATGCCTGCGAGCCGATCACCTCGATGAACACGTCGCTTCGCGTGAAGGCGCTTTAGCGATAGGCCCAGGGGCGCACCGCGCGATCCTTGTCTCGGAACGCCGCGATCGCGTCGCGTCGCAGGAGCGTCAGGTCGATCGCGTCGAGACCGCCGACCAGCATCGCCTTGGCCTCCTCGTCGATCGCGAAGTCCATGACGTGCCCCGTCGCATCGGCGACCGTCTGCGCCGGCAGGTCGATCGTCAGCGGCTGCGGGGCGTCGGCGAACGGCAATGCGTCGAGCTCGACCGGGACGATGCCGTTGCGCACGCAATTGCCGCGGAAGATCGGGTTGAAGCTCGGCGCGATCACGGCGCGGAAGCCATATTCGGCGAGCGCCCAGGCGGCATGCTCGCGCGAGGAGCCGCAGCCGACATTGGCGCCGGCGAGCAGGATCGCGGCGCCCGTATACGCCGGGTCGTTGAGCACGAAGCCCGGCTCTGGCTCGCGGCCGCCGACCTGCGTGTAGCGCCAGCCCGCGAACAACCCGTCGGCGAGGCCGGTCTTGCCGACCGTCTTCATCTCGCGCGACGGGATGATCGCGTCCGTGTCGATATTGTCGCGGATCAGCGGCACCGCGATTGAGGTGAGCGTCGTGAACGGCGTCACGCCACCGACCCAGCGCCTGCGATCCGGCCGGCGATGGCGGAGGCTGCCACCGTTTCGGGCGAGGCAAGGTGCGAGCGCGTGCCCGGTCCTTGCCGGCTCGCGAAGTTACGGTTGGTCGACGTGATGACTCGCTCGCGCGCGCCGAAACTCTCGCCGCCCGCAAAGAAGCACATCGAGCAGCCCGGCTCGCGCCACTCGAAACCCGCGTCGAGGAAGATGCGGTCAAGCCCCTCCGCCTCGGCGGCGGCTTTTACCGCGCCCGATCCCGGCACGCAGATGGCGCGCACGCCGGCGGCGACGTGGCGGCCCTTCAGGATCGCGGCGGCGCGGCGAAGGTCTGACAGGCGGGCGTTGGTGCACGAGCCGATGAACGCCGCGTCGATCGGCGCGCCGACGATCCCCTCGCCCTCGCCCAGCCCCATATAGTCGAGCGCGCGCGCGTGCGCCTCGGCAGTGTCCCACCCAGAGACCTCGGCGAACGACGGCACCGCGCGGCCAAGCGGCACCGCCTGTTGCGGGCTCGTCCCCCATGTCACCATCGGCGCGACGCAGGCGGCATCGACCCGGCAGTCGGCGTCGAACACCGCGTCCGCATCCGAGCCGAGCGTCGTCCAATCCGCCAACGCCTGCTCCCACATCGCCCCCCTCGGCGCGTAGGGTCGACCATCCAGGTAAGCGAACACCGTCTCGTCGGGGGCGATGATGGCGGTAAAGGCGGCGAGCTCCGTCGCCATGTTGCAGAGCGTCAGCCGACCCTCGACGTCGAGCGCGCGCACGGCGTCTCCCGCATATTCGACGACGTGCCCCTTGGCGCCCGACGATCCGAACCGCATCAGCAGGTGCAGCGCCAGGTCCTTCGCCGTCACGCCCGGCGCCAGCGCGCCATCGACGGTGATCCGCATCGTCCGGGGCCGCTTGACCCGGAGCGTCGTGGTGGCAAGCGCGTGCTCCGCCTCGCTCGATCCGATCCCCCAGGCGAGCGCACCTAGCGCGCCCTGCGAACAGGTGTGGCTGTCGGGGCATACGAGCGTCAGCCCTGGCAGCACGATCGCCTGCTCGGGCGAGATGACGTGGACGATGCCCTGCCGCGGATCGCCGAGATCGAACAGCGTGATCCCCGCCGCCCGCGCCGCCGCCCGGGTCGCGGTGATGAACGCGGTGCCGGTGGGCATGATCGTGCGATCGGTGCGGCCCGGCAGCGTGTCGACGACATGATCCATCGTCGCGAACACCTGTCCGGGCGACGCCACCGGCCGACCGGCCGACTCCAGGCTCTGCAACGCGACGCCGCCGGTCCGCTCGTGGAGCAGCACGCGGTCGATCAGGACCAGCCCGGTGCCGTTGCCGAGATCCTCGACGAGGTGACGATCCCAGATCTTCTCGAAAATGGTCCTGCCCATGTCAGCTGCTCCAGCCGTGACAGGCTTGGCGGATCGCGCGAGACCCGGCATCGCGATGCGCATGGCGGCGAACGGCGCGCGGGATGCGGTCCCGCTCTATCACCGGATCTATCTTGGCCTGCGCGACGAGATCCTGTCGGGCGAGCGCGGTTTCGGCGCGGCGGTGCCGACCGAGCAGGAGCTGGGCGCGCTCCACGGCGTATCGCGCATCACCGCACGCCGCGCGCTGGACGAGCTGGCGCAGCACGGGCTCGTCGAGCGCAGGCGCCGGGTCGGCACGCGCGTCACCTTCCGTTCGCCCGCCGTGCCGATCGAGGGACACATCGACCAGGCGATCGAGTCGCTGATCGCCTTCGGGCGCGGCACGCAGGTGCGGGTGATCGAGTTCGGCGAGGTGGCGGCGAGCGACGCCGTCGCCCGACGGCTCGACCTCGCGGCAGGCGCTCGCGTCGTCCGCGCGCTCCGCATGCGGCTCGCCGACGACGCGCCGCTGGGCGCGATCGAGAGCTTCGTGCCGGTCGCCATCGGCGGCGCGATCGGCCGCGATGCGCTGACGACGACGCCGATGCTCGAACTGATCCGCGCGGCCGGCCACGCGATCGGCGCCGGCGCGCAGGTGATCTCGGCGGTGCCCGCCGATCCGGCGCTCGCCGCGTTGCTCGATACCGACAGCCGCGCCGCGATCATCAGGATCGATCGCGTCGTGCGCGACACCGACGGCCGCCCGCTGCTGTTCACCAGCGCGCGCTATCGCGGCGATCGCTATCGGCTGAGCCTCGATCTGCACGGCGGCGGTCAGCACGCGAGCGCCACCGCGATCTCGTCGGCGGAGTAGCCGATCTCGCGCAGGATGGCGGCGCCGTCGAAGCCGGCGCGCGGAATGTCGTGGCGCAGCGGCACGCGCTCGCCGTCGAACTCGATCGGCAGAGCGGGCAGGCGCGTCGCCCCGCCGCCGGGGATGGTGACGTCGACCAGCCCGCCATGGTTGAGGTGCGGATCGTCAAAAAGGTCCTCGGGCCGCGCGATCGGCGCGAAGGGCAGCCCGATCGTCTCGACCTTGGCGACCAGTTCCGCCCGCGCCATCGCGCAGAAGATGCCGCGGATGCGCGGCAGGATTGCCGCACGGGCCAGCACGCGCTGGTTGTTCTTCGCCAGTTCCGGGTCGGCGGCGAGATCGTCGAGTCCGAAGGCGGCGCAGAACGCCGCCCATTGCGCGTCGCTGACGACGCCGACGAACAGCTGCTCATCCGCCTCGCGCGTCTCGAACACGTCGTAGATTGCCCAGGCGGAGATGCGGTTGGGCATCGGCTGCGCGGGCGCGCCCGTCACCGCCATCTGCGCCATATGCTGGCCGACCAGGAAGGCGGTGGTCTCGTACAGCGCGCACTTGACCTCCCCGCCGATGCCCGTGCGGTGACGGCGCTCGAGCGCCGCCAGGAGGCCGATCACGCCGAACATGCCGCCTGTGATGTCGATCACCGAGGCGCCGGCGCGCAGCGGCCGGCCCGGCGGACCCGTCATATAGGCGAGCCCGCCCATCATCTGCGTCACCTCGTCGAGCGCGGTGCGATGCTCGTAGGGGCCGGCGAGAAAGCCCTTGGCGGCACAGTGGATCAGCCCGGGATTGGCGTCCTTGAGCGCCTGATAGCCGAGCCCGAGCCGGTCGAGCGTGCCCGGGCGGAAATTCTCGACGACGACGTCGGCGCCCTCGCACAGCGCGCGGGCTGCGGCGAGCCCGGCCTCGCTCTTGAGATCGAGGCAGATCGAGCGCTTGTTGCGGTTGAACATCGGGAAATAGCCGGCGCCCGAGCCGAGCAGCTTGCGCGTCTGGTCGCCGCCCAGCGGTTCGACCTTGATCACGTCGGCACCGAGATCGGCGAGGATGACGCCGGTCGACGGCCCCATCACCATGTGCGTGAACTCGATCACCTTGATGCCTGCCAGCGGCAATGCGTCGTCCTGCACGTTTGATATCCCCGCTCGACAGCCCCGCGCTATTTGTTATAGATATATGTCATAACTTCCAAGCGGGAGATTGCCGTGACCGACCAGCGAACAGAC
>NZ_CAXSHM010000061.1:0-9642 GCF_964237335.1 uncultured Sphingomonas sp. | reverse complement strand
CGGCTTCCTGCCTTGGAGGATATCGTACACCTGCCGGTGCCCGATTTCCTTCACAGGAGCGGACACTCAAAGGCGTTCGGCCCTTCCCTACAACCTGACGTTCATTCATCTTTGACAGGCGAGCCGACTGCCCTCAATTTATGAGCGACTCACGGCCGAAGGCTACGACTTTGAATCCTCGCCAATGTGCAGAGCTGCTGCAAGCGGAACCTCTTCCAGAGCGCTGGCCTAGAATGCTGGCTATGAGGTTAGAGTTCGATTCACGTCATCGCCTTGATGTTTCTGCGATCGTCGGCGGCAAGGCGCTGGACGAGGTGCGCCGCGAGCGTTCGAACGAAGCTGTCGCCCGTGGGGAACTCCGTCGCCAAACCGCGCCGTGACAACAGGACGAGCCGCCGGACGATCCTAGGCTGAACGAGCGGCACCAGCGCCACCTCGCCCCAACCCAGCCCCATGGTGTACAGGCGCGGCATCACCGCCACCGCCAGCCCGGCCCGAACGATGCCGAACAGGGAGTCGACCTGATCGACCTGATAGCGCGTCGACGGCGTCAGGTCATTCTGTCGCATGGCGGCGGAGACCAGTTCGCCGATGCTGCCGCCGCCGAAATGAACGATCTCATGGCCGTCGAGCTCGGCCCAGCGCAGGCTGGTGCGCATGGCGAACCGGTGGTCGGGATGAACGAGCAGCAGCATGCGATCGTCCATCAGCGGGACCGCTTCGAGTGCCGGATCGGCTTGCGCATGGACGCAGATCGCCACGTCGAGCGCTCCGGTGCGGAGTTGCTCGACCAAGGCGTCGCTCTTGCCGTCGCACAGCATCATCTCGACCGGCTCCGAGCCACCGACGCTAATCGCGGCGAGTTGGTCGGCGACGATCGGCACCGCCGACGGGATCGAGCCGATCCGGACGGCGGCGCGCTGACGCGCCGCCGCGTTGGCCATGTCGGCAAAGGCGTTGTCGGCGGTAACGAGCAGCCGCCGAACATGCGGCAGCAATGATCGGCCGGCGTCGCTCAAGACGACGCGGTGGGTGGTGCGATCGAACAACCGAAGCTCCAGCAGCGTCTCCATCTGCCGGATAGCCGCGCTGAGCGCGGGCTGCGAAATGGCCATGCGTCCGGCGGCGCGGCTGAAGCTCGCGTCTTCGGCGAGCGCGGCGAAGAACCGCAACTGGCGCAACGACACCGCCTGCAACCGATGGCTAAGCCGAGTATCGGCATTTAGGGTTGGATTGGCCACCGAAAGAAGATTGCGCGCGAGATCTTTCATAAGCAATCTGTATTGCGCGATAACATCATCTGCTTTCCCTTGATGACGTGACAGGCATAGCTTCCTCATCAGAGCTGTCGTTCAAAGCAGCCGACAGGTGGATGACCCGGTCCAGGGGCCGGCGACGATGCGACCAGAACAGAAATGCACATTGGGGGTCGATGACGGTCGGGCGGTGATAGACCAGCAAAGGGGCCTGCCATGCCATCTGCCATCCCAGTCCCAATCGTCGGGCGCGTCCGCGAGATGCCGCGCCTTCGCTCCGCTGCAGGCCCGGTAACGTTGGCTTGGCTCCTTGCCGCCGGGCTTGCAGTGCCGGCTTCGGCCCAGATCACGCCGACCGTGCCCCAACCCGCTCTCGCCGACACGACCGCCGCGCCCGCGGGCGACCAGGGCGACGATGTCGTCGTCACCGGTTCGCGCATTCGCAGCTCCAACGCCACCAGCGTCAGCCCGATCACCACGGTGGGCGGCGCGGAAATCCTCCAGCGCGGCGCGGTCCGCGTCGAGGACCTCATCAACACGCTGCCTCAGGCCTATGCCGACCAGGGCGGCGGCAACCGCGGCGGCACCATCGGCGCCAGCGGCACCGCAACCATCAACCTGCGCAATCTCGGCAACCAGCGCACCCTCGTGCTGATCGACGGCAAGCGCCTCATGCAGGGCGATCCGGCCCGGTCGGCAGCGCAGGCGGCGGACATCAACAACGTGCCCGCCGCGCTGGTGGAGCGGATCGACATCGTCACCGGCGGCGCCTCGGCCGTCTATGGCTCAGACGCGATCGCCGGCGTGGTCAATTTCGTCCTCAAGAAGGACTTCACCGGGCTGCAGGCGGACGCGCAGGCGGGGCTGTTCACCCATGACAACCGCAACCCGATCGCGGCCGTCGCCACCGCCGCCGGCCAGCCGGTGACCAGCGGCAGCGCCGACGACGGCGGACAGCAGAGCGTTTCGCTTACCTGGGGCAAGAACTTGGGCGACGGGCGCGGCAATGTCACCGCCTTCGCCAGCTATCGCGCGATCGATGGCGTCGGCACGTCCGAGCGCGACTTCTCGACCTGCAATCTCGCGGCGACAGCGGCCGGCTATGCCTGCTCGCTGTCGAGCACCACCTTCCCCGCGCAGCTCCAGCTGACCAACCCGATCACCGGGGCGGTGCGCGGCAGCTACACTTTGGATGCGACCACCGGCAACTCGCTGCGCGCGTATCGGACGTCGGACGGGTTCAGCAATGGCCCGACCTATGATCTTCAAGCACCCGACAAGCGGGTCAACGCCGATCTGCTCGCCCATTACAAGTTCTCGGACGCGCTGGAGGCTTATGGCAGCTTCATGTTCATGCGCGATCAGGCGGATATCCGCATCTCCCCCACCGGGGTGTTCACCGTCGCCGAAAGCATCAACTGCAACAACCCGTTTCTCTCGGCGTCGGAGGTCAACCTTATCTGCACCTCGGTCGGACTGAGCCCGGCGCAGAGCGCGAAGGTGAACGTGTCGTTCCGTGACGCGCCCGCGGGATCGCGGCATGATTACACCAATCACACGTCCTATCAGGGCGTGGCGGGGCTGCGCGGCGACGTGCTGAACGGCTGGCACTATGACGTGTACGCGCAATATGGTCGCACCGACTATGACTCGACGACCATCAACGAGATTTCGCTCGCGCGCTTCGCCAAGTCGCTCCGCGCGGTCAACAGCGGCGGACAGATCGTCTGCGAGTCGGCGGCCAACGGCACTGACCCGTCCTGCGTGCCGCTCAACCTGTTCGCGGTCGGCGGCATCAGCAGCGCGGCGCTCTCCTATGTCGGGAACACGGTCCATCGTACCGGCTATACGCAGGAGTTCATCGTCAGCGGCTCGCTGTCGGGCGATCTCGGCTTCGGCAGCCCGCTTGCCTCGCACCCGATCGGCGTCGCGGTCGGCGCGGAGTATCGCGACGAGAAGCTGAACTTCCAGCCCGACAGCTTCTACAGCAGCCTCGACGTGGCCGGCGATTCGGGCGGCGAGTTCCCCACCTCGGGCTCGTTCAACGTGAAGGAGGTGTTCGGCGAGGCGCGCGTGCCGCTGGTCGAGGACAAGCCGTTCTTCCGCAGCCTGAGCGCAGAAGGCGGCATCCGCTTCTCGCGCTACAGCACGGCGGGCGACACCACCGCGTTCAAGGCGGGTGGCGAATGGGCGCCGATCAGTGATTTTCGGTTTCGCGGCAGCTTCCAGCGGGCGGTGCGCGCGCCCAATCTGACCGAGCTGTTCGGGCCGCAGCGCGGCACCACCGCCAGCATCTCCGACCCATGCGAGGGCACGGCGCCGCGCGCGACGTTCGCGCAATGCGCGCTCTCCGGCGTGACGGCGGTGGAATATGGCTCCATCGCACCCGCGGCGGGCCAGCAATCGGGTGCGCGCGTCGGCGGCAATCCCAACCTGCTGCCCGAGATCGCCAACACCAAGACGTTTGGTGGTCAGCTGACGCCTCATTGGCTGCGCGGGATCACCGTCGGGGTCGATTATTTCGACATCAAGGTGAAGCGGCTGATCACGACCGTGCCCGCCCAGATCACCGTGAACCAGTGCATCGCGACTGGCGTCTTCTGCAACCTGATCGTGCGCAACCCGGCGACCGGCACGCTGGTGAACAGCGCCTATGTCATCTCGACCTATGTCAACGCGGGCTACCTCCAGACCAGTGGCCTCGACATTACCGCGACTGCATCGCAAAAGCTGGGAGACATCTTCGGCGGCAACCCGGGACGCGTCGATCTCAACTTCGGCGGAACGCGCACCGAGAAATACGAGGTGCAGATCCTGCCCGGCGCGCCGACCTATCGCTGCGACGGCTTCTTCGGCACGACCTGCGGCCAGCCCATTCCGCATTGGCGCCACCGGCTCCTGGTCAGCTGGACGTCGCCCGGTGAGGGACTGAGCCTCGCCGGAACGTGGCGCTACATCGGCCCGACCACCAACGACAAGGCGAGCAGCGCGCCTTATCTGACCGGCACCTACTTCGCCTATGACTCACGGCTGGGGGCGACGAGCTATTTCGACCTTTCCGTGGCGGTCAGCGTCGCCAAGCGCTTCACCTTGCGCGGCGGGGTCAACAACCTGCTTGATCGCGATCCGCCGCTGACCGCCAGCGCCGCATCCACCGGGCAGACCTCGAACGGCGCGTTCTTCGCCGGGATGTACGATGCGCTGGGTCGCTACATCTTCGCAGGCATATCGGCGCGGTTCTGATGCGCGGATCGAGCCTGGCTACGCGAACGATGGCGGCGGCGTTGGCCTTGGCGGCCACGCCGGCGCACGCCGCCGGCGAGCCGCGGCACGAGGTGACGCGGATATTCCTCGACAATGATTTCCTCGGCCCCGGACAGAGCAATATCCAGTCGCTCATCCCGCTCCTGCGCGACGAGCGGGCGGTGGTGATCGGCATCGGCGTCGTCACCGGCGATGCCTGGGTGAAGGAAGAGACGCAGCATCTGCTCCGTTTCCTGGAGATCATCGGCCGTCCCGACGTGCCGGTCTATCCTGGCGCGGAGATGCCGCTGATCCGCACGCAGGCCGAAATGCGCGACTGGGAAGCGCATTGGGGCAAGGTACCCTTCAAGGGCGCGTGGAGCAGCCCGCGTCCCGGCAGGACGTACCACCCTGACGATCCCTCGCTGGTGCCCGCGCTTCCCGAGGGCGCGCCCGCGATCAAGCCGTCGGGCGAGAACGCGGTCACCGCACTGATCCGGTCGGTGCGCGCGCATCCGGGAGAGGTCACGATCGTGGCGGCCGGGCCGCTGACGGACATCGCGCTGGCGATCCGCATCGCGCCCGACCTGCCGTCGCTGGCCAAGGAGATCGTGCTGGAAGGCGGCAAGCTCGACACCGACATGGCCCGCGTCACCGGCAATGCCGACTATGCGACCGATTTCAACTTCCTGTTCGATCCCGAAGCGGCGCACATCGTGCTGACGGCGCCGTGGAAGCGGGTGACCGTGCTCGGCAACGTGTCGTCCTCGGCCAAGGCGACACCCGAGCTGATCGATCGGATCGGTGCGGCGGGCACCCCGGTCGCGCGCTACGTCAAGAGCTATGCCCGGCTCGGCCAGCCATTATGGGATGAGATCACGGTGGCGGTGGCGATCGACCCCAGCCTGGTGACGGACGAGGTGGTGGCAAAAATGGACGTCGATACGCTTCCGGGCGGTGACTACGGCCGCGCGCTGGTGTGGAAGGACGAGGTTGCGCCCGGTCGCGGCGAGCGGCCGGTGCACATCGTCCGCGCGGTCGACACGGCGCGCTTCCTCGCCCGCTTCGAGGCGCAGGCCAAGCGATGACGGGGATCGAAGCCGCACTCGATCGCCGGTTCCTGCTCGCCGAGCGCGGCACCGGCGTGGGGCGCGAGGCGCTGGCCGGGCTGACCAGCTTTCTGGCCGCGGCCTATCTGATCGTCGTTATTCCGTCGCTGCTGGCGCAGGCGGGGATCGACCGCGGCGGCGCCACCACCGCCGCCATCCTGCTTATCGCCGGCGGCAGCATCGCGATGGGGCTTTACGCCAATCTGCCGTTCCTGGTGGGGCCGGGGATCGGCGGATCGGCACTGATCGGCGTGACGCTGGCACAGGTCGAGCATATCGACTGGCCGGCGGGGCTCGGGATCGCGCTTTTCTCGGGATTGCTATTCGTCGTGCTGACGCTGAGCGGCGCGCGTGGGATCGTCGTCCGGATCATCCCCACACCGATCAAGCTCGGGCTGGGCGCGTCGATCGGGCTGTTCATCGCGATGCTCGGCTGCCGTGACGCCGGGATGATCGCGGTAAACGCCAAGACCAATGCGCTCGCGCTCGGCAACTTCGCGCTGCCAGGGCCGATCATGGCGCTGACGGGGCTTGGCGTCGCGCTGGCGATGCAGGCGCGGCGACTGCCAGGCGCGATACTCGCCGGGATAGCCGCGGCGGCGGTCCTGGGCGTACCGCTCGGCGTGACGAAGCTCGCCGGATCGCCGCTCGCGCTTCCGCATTCGCTCGCGCCGGTCGCGCTCCACCTCGATCCCGTGGCGGCGCTGAGGGTGTCGGCGCTCCCGTACCTGTTCGCCTTCTTCGCCGCCGAGTTCTTCTCGACGCTCGGCACGACCTTGGCGATCGGCGGCAAGGCCGGACTGACCGACGCCGACGGCGATCTGCCAGGTATCCAGCGGCCGTTCCTGGTCGATGCGGTGAGTGCGAGCATCGGTCCGCTGATCGGCATTCCCGCGGCGACAGCGCTGGTCGAGTCTGCTGCCGGGGTGGAGGCGGGCGGGCGCACCGGGCTGACGCCGATCGTCGCTGCCGGGCTGTTCCTGCTGACGCTGGCCGCGGTGCCGCTGGCGATGGCGATCCCGCGTCAGGCGACCGCGCCGGCGCTGATCCTGATCGGCGTGTCGCTACCGTCGACCATCCGCGGCCTTCCCGGCGACGAGCCGACCGCGCTGTTCGCGCCGATCGCGATGGTGCTGACGACGCTGATCGCCAACAGCTTCGGCACCGGAATCGCAGCCGGCACCCTCCTGTACGTCGTGATCGAACTGCTCGCGGGTCGAGGGCGGACACTGCATCCCGGACTGGTCGCGATGGCGGTGCCACTCGGCTACTATCTGTACGTGGCCGCAACGCCGCACTGAGCCGATGATCGATCGCGAGCTCCAGATCGGCAACGTGCCGCGCTCACGCATCGGCCGCGTGGCCGATCCGGCACTGCGCGCCTTCTTCGCCGCCATCCCCAAGGTCGAGTTGCACTGCCATCTGCTCGGCTCGGTCCGGCGAGAGACGTTCGCGTCGCTGGTCGCCAAGTATGAGGCGCCGATCGGGGCCGACGAGATCGCCGGTTTCTTCGCCCGTGGCGAGAAGCCGGTCGGCGTGTTGCGCGTGTTGCGCGCGCTCGAGCGATATCTGTTGCGCGAGGCGGGAGACTTCCGCCGCATCACCTATGAATATCTCGCTGCCGCGGCGGGAGAGGCGGTGCGCCACGCCGAGTTCTTCTGGAACCCGACCGGCAGCCTCGTCCACTCCGGCCTGCCCTACCGAGCGATGCAGGATGCGATCCTGGCCGGGATGCGCGATGCGCAAGCCGACTACGGCATCACGTCGCTGCTGATCCCCTCGATCGACCGCGAGGCAGAGCCTGCCGAGGCGCTGGCGATGGTCGAAGCGATGCTCGGCTGCCGCGACCCCCGCGTTGCCGGCATCGGCATCGACTATAGCGAGATCGATCGGCCGCCCGAGTTGTTCGCCGCCGCCTATTCGCTCGCCAAGCGTTATGGCCTGCGCACGACCGCGCATGCGGGAGAGTTCGGGATGCCCTGGCGGAACGTCGCCACTGCGATCGACCGGCTCGGCGTCGATCGAGTCGACCATGGCTACACGATCGTCGACAATCCCGAGTTGGCGGCGGACTATGCCCGGCGTGGGATCGTCTTCACCGTCGTGCCGACCAATTCCTATTACCTGCGCACGCTGCCGCCGGCGCGCTGGGCGAGTGACCACCCGATCCGACGCATGGCGCGGCTGGGATTGCGTCTTCACCCCAACACCGACGATCCAGCGCTGCATTCGGTAAGCCCGGGCGGCGCGTGGGAGCTTATGTACACTCATTTCGGCTTCGGCCTGGCCGATCTTCGCGGGATGATGCTGAACGGCATCGCTGGCAGCTGGGCCGGCGCCGCGTCGCGTGCCCGCTGGCAGACGGAGTGGCCGGCAGAGTTCGACCGGTTGGCCGAGCGATTGGCCGTTCCCGCCGATGCGGGAGGCGTCGACTGAGCCGCCGGGCATTCGCCTGCGCCGCTGCCGCCGCGGGACTTGCGGTCGCCGTGCCTGCGACAGCGGCGACGCGTCCGATGGTGGTGATCGACAGCGACGTCGGCGACGACATCGACGATGCCTATGCCATCACCTGGGCGTTGCGCTCGCCCGCTCTCGACGTGCGGGCGATCATGGTCTCGTTCGGCGACACAGCGTTGCGCGCGCAGCTGGTGCGGCGGATGCTCGACGTGCTCGGACGGAGCGATGTCGTCGTGGTGCGCGGCGCTCCGACCCCATCCGGGACGGTCTTCAGCCAGGCGGCATGGGCCCGCGACGGCCGACAGGGTGGCACGGCATCCCTCGCTTTCGTCGCCAGGCTGATCCGACGACATCCAAACCGCGTGACGCTGATCGCGCTCGGACCGCTCGGCGACGTCGCGGGGCTGCGACGACTTGATCCCGCGGCCTTCGGCAAGCTCGGTCGCATTCTGGCGATGGGCCGCTCGATCAGGTTGGGTTATGGGCAAACCGAGGCGACCGTCGCACCGAAACCCAGCGCCGAGTATAACGTCGTCCAGGATCCGGCGGCGCTGCGGGATGTGTTGGCGAGCGGCGTGCCAGTGACCCTGTTCCCACTCGATTCGACGCAGATAAAGCTCACCTCCAGCGACGAAGCGGGACTTGTCGCGACCTCGAACGCCACGACGGCGATGCTGGAGGCACTTACCACCGAGTGGCGAGCCAACAATGCGCGAGGCCAGAAAGTGCCAATCCTGTTCGACGCGGTGCCAGTGGCGGCAGCGATCGATGCTACGTTATGTCCCGCCCGACCGAAGGCGATCAAGGTCGATGACCGGGGTCTTACCCGAGTGGTCGAGGGGCCGGCTAACGCCCTCGTCTGTCTTAACGTCGAACACAGGCTCGTCATCAGCCGTCTCATCGCCGATGTTGATCGAGAACCTTATCGATAATGGATACCGATGATGGCCGGCTACGAAGCGTTTTCGGTCATCAACTTAGCGGGCATCACAGACATCGAGTAGGTTTTTTGACCTGCATGGTCGTCGATGTGGATCAACAAAGTTGATGCTGGCTCTGACCCATTATCCGTCGTTCAGCTCTACTTCGCTGGATCCTCGAAGCAGCCACTCGTTCACGTCACCGTCGTCTACGCACGACGAGCGTTACCGGCAGCGAACGAAGATCCGTCGGAAGGACGTAAGCCCCACCCATCACTGGCGAACGCGGCCACGTCAGACCTGCGCCGACCCGCCGTCCGCGAGTAATTACCCACGCCTTGTTCTGGCGGGATCTTCAGGCGCCGAGGGTAGCTGCGATGGTTCCGAAGGTGTTGGTGCCGGGGGTGAGGCGCGCGGTGGCGACGACGGTCCTGACGTCGGCTTCGCCCAGGGCCGCCCACATGGCGCGGTAGCCGTTGGTGATCTTGCGCTGGATGACGGCGGGGCGCAGGTCGCGCTCGCAGGCGTTGTTGGTTGGCTCGACCTGGCCGGGCCAATCGGCGAAGGTCAGGAGCTGCTCCCTGGCGCGGGCAAACCTGTTCCGGAGCTTCATCGTCAGATCGCACGACGTGGGCGTCGTGATGATGTCGTCGATGG